>CAKTYF010000015.1 GCA_934631995.1 uncultured Eggerthellaceae bacterium | reverse complement strand
GACAAAAGGTGGGGTAATTTGTCAACAAAAAGGCTACTCGGAAGCACGGAACGCGGCACCGTCGCGCTTACTGATGACCGCCGTTCTTCGCCAAGTTAGCCTTTGCCACCGAAATCATGAGCTTGATACGGTTCAGCTGGTTCACTTCGGACGCGCCGGGGTCGTAATCTACGGCAACAATGTTGCTTTCCGGGTGCCTGCGACGCAGCTCCTTGATGACCGACTTGCCCACCACGTGGTTCGGCAGGCACGCAAACGGCTGGGCACACACGATATTGGGCGTGCCGCGCTCGATAAGCTCCACCATCTCGCCCGTGAGCAGCCAGCCCTCGCCCATCATGTTGCACAGGTCAAGAATCTCGCTGGCACTCTTCGCGCACTGATCGATGGTGCCAATAGGCCAGAAGCGCTCGGATTTCGCAAGCGCCTTGCGAATGGGATTACGCAACCTCTCGGCAATCTTGATGCCAATCGTGCCAATCAGGTGGTTCTTGAAATCGGGCGCCAATTCCTGATGACGGTACTCGCGGTTCGCAATGCCGAACAGGAAGAAGTCCATGAGTCCAGGCACATCCGCTTCGCAACCTTCCGCCTCGATTACGTTGATGAGCTGGTTGTTTGCCGTGGGATGGAACTTCACCAGAATCTCGCCCACCACGCCCACGCGCGGCTTGCTGCCAAAGTTCACGCACGGCAGCACGTCGAATTCCTGCACGATTTGCGCGTACAGCTTGTTGCACTGACGGTAGCTCAGCTTGCCCATGTTCTGTCCCAAGTAATCCATCCACTTGCGGAACAGGGCATTCGCGCTGCCCGGCTCGGCCTCGTACGGACGCACACGGTACAAACACTGACTCAACAAGTCGCCGAACAAGAAGGCGGGAATCGCATCTTTCCACATCTTCGGCGACATATGCCAGCCCTCGTTGTGCTCGTTTGTGTGCGAAAGCGCAATGGCGATAACGGGAACATGGCCGTAACCCGCCTCTTTCAGGCCCTTGCGAATCAGGCTGATATAGTTCGTTGCACGGCAGCCGCCGCCCGTCTGCGTAATAAGAACGGCCAGCTTATTGGTGTCGTAGCGGCCGCTCGTCACGGCTTCCATAATTTGACCAACCGTCAAAATGGACGGATAGCAAATATCGTTATTCACGTATTTCAAACCCGCGTCCACAGCCTTCGGATCAACGGAAGGCAGCAGCTCGGCGTTGTAACCATACTTGTGGAAAATGGGCACCAGCAACTCGAAGTGATATGGCGCCATCTGCGGCGCAATGATGGTCCAGCCCTCGTCCTTCATCTTCTGCGTGAACTCGGGACGCGGGAATTCGGTGGAAGCCGCTTCGCGCTGCTCGTCGAACTCGCCCGACACGCACGAATCGCACACCTTCACGCTGTCGTACAGAATCTGCTGCTCATCTTCGGAAAGAACATCCAAGTTAGCCAAAGGCGCCTGCTGACGCAGTGCCGCCAGAAGCGAGCGCACGCGAATACGAGCGGCGCCCAGGTTGGATACCTCGTCAATCTTGAGCACAGTATAGACTTTGCCCGAGCCTTCCAGAATCTCCTGCACCTGGTCGGTGGTAAGAGCATCCAAGCCGCAGCCGAACGAGTTCAGCTGAATCAGGTCAAGGTCGTTTCGCTGCGTGACCACTTTCGCCGCGTTATACAGGCGCGTGTGGTACATCCACTGGTCGTAAATGCGCAGGTTGCGCTCGAGTTTTCCCAGATGGGCAATGGAGTCTTCCGTAAGCACCGCCAAACCAAAACTCGTGATAAGCTCGGGGATGGCGTGATTGATCTCACGGTCGTTATGGTACGGACGACCCGCCAAAACAATGCCGTGCCCGCCCGTTTCCTCAAGCCAGCGCAGGCATTCCTCGCCCTTCGCACGCATGGCATTCTTGAAACGCAGGTCCTCTTCCCACGCGGCGTCCACGGCTGCGCAAATCTCTTCTTTTGTGGGGAAGTTGCCGGTCGCGGCCTTCGCCACTTCCGTGCCTGTTGCCGCGGCGCGCTCACGCAGCGCTTCCTGCAGCTTGCCCTTCGCACCGAACTGTTCGAACAAGCGCAGCTTCAACGCCTCTTTGTCGTCGTACGGCAGGAACGGATTCATGAACGCAATGCGCGATTCCCGCAGGTCGTCCACGTTAAGTTTCAGTGCCTCGGAATAGCTCATGACAATGGGGCAATTGTAGTGGTTGTTCGCGCCGTCGTCTTCCTGGCGCTCCCAGCGAACGCAGGGCATCCAAACGAAGTCGATGTCGCGACCCAGCAGGTCCATGATGTGACCATGCGACAGTTTGGCCGGGTAGCACACGCTTTCGGACGGCATGGATTCAATGCCCGCCTCGTACGTTTTCTTCGAGCTGGGATCGGAAAGTTCCACGTGGAAGCCCAGTTTCGTGAAGAACGTATGCCAGAACGGGTAATTTTCGTACATGTTCAGCGCACGCGGAATACCCACGCTGCCACGCGGCGCGTCTTGCGCGGAAACGCCTTCGCGGTCGAACAGCAGGTGCTCTTTGAACTCGTACAAGTTGGGCACTTTGCCCGCCTTGCTGGTGTCGCCCGCGCCTTTTTCGCAGCGATTGCCCGTGATGAAGCGACGATGCTTACCCGTGGCAGGGTCTACGCCAAAGTCGTTGATGGTGAGCAAGCACGCGTTTGAGCAGCGCTTGCAGCGTATCGTCTTGTGGCTTGGTGCCAGCGCGTTGATCTCGTCGATGGTGAGCATAGAGGTATGGGGCGAAGGCGCAGCGGCATTGGAAGGTGAGGTGCCCTCGACTGCTTCCCCTGCGCGAAGCGCGGACTCCGGCGTCTGGTCCGTCGTGCCGTCAAGGGCATCGAAGCGAAGGCTGCGCAGCTTCTGAGCGGAGATGCCCTCGACGGCTTCCCCTGCGCGATCCCTTGCCAGCAAGGCGGCACCATACGCACCCATGCAACCGGCGATGTCGGGGCGCACAGCGTTCACTTCCGACAGCTGCTCGAAAGAGCGCAGCACAGCGTCGTTCAAGAACGTGCCGCCCTGCACGATAACTTTCGTTCCCACGTCATGCGGGTCGCGGATTTTAATAACCTTGAACAGCGCGTTCTTGATAACGGAAAGCGCCAGACCAGCAGCAATGTCGCCGACCGTAGCACCTTCTTTTTGCGCCTGCTTCACGCGGCTGTTCATAAACACGGTGCAACGACTTCCCAGGTCAACGGGATGCTCTGCCGCAATGGCGGTCTTTGCGAAGTCGGCAACGTCCAAATTCAGGCCACTTGCGAAGCTCTCGATGAAGCTTCCGCAGCCCGAAGAGCATGCTTCGTTCAGCATGATGTGCTCGATAACGCCGTCTTTCACGCGCAGGCACTTCATGTCCTGGCCGCCAATGTCCAAGATAAACTCAACGCCGGGCAGCATTTCCTGGGCACCGCGCAAATGCGCGACCGTCTCAATCTCGCCCGAGTCAATGCGCAGCGCTTCCAGCAAAAGGCCTTCGCCGTAGCCGGTCACCGTGGCGTGGCCGATGGTTACCAGCGGTTTTCCCTGCTCATCGCGCGGAAGCAGCGCATCCAACTCGTTGAGTGCCGCACGAGCACAGCCCAAAACATCGCCTTTGTTGCTTACGTAGCTCGACCACAAAATACGCGCCTGGTCGTCGATGAGCACGGCCTTGAACGTGGTAGAACCCGCGTCCAAACCCAAATACGCAATGCCACGATAATCCGCCAAGCTCGCACGCGCAACACACTCCTTGTCGTGGCGCGCCTTGAACTCCGCGTAATCCGCCTCGTCGGCAAACAGCGGGGGCAGGCGAACAACTTCGCTTCCCTGAATGTCGCCCAAGTTGCGCAGGCGCTCCAACACCTCGTTCAGCGTTTCTACCTGCATGTTTTCATCTGCGGCGCCCGCAATGGCGCAGCCGGAAGCCACGAACAGATGCGCGTTTTCCGGCACAATAATGTGTTCCTCATCAAGCTCAAGCGTCTCATAGAAACGCTCGCGCAGCTGCGGCAAGTACTGCAGCGGACCGCCCAAGAATGCAACATAACCCCTGATAGGACGTCCGCAGGCAAGGCCAGAGATGGTCTGCGTCACTACTGATTGGAAAATGGAAGCAGCAATGTCTTCCTTCAGCGCGCCTTCGTTTAGAAGCGGCTGCACGTCGGTTTTCGCGAAAACGCCGCAGCGGCTGGCAATGGGATAAATAGTGGTGTGCTTGGCAGCCAGCTCGTTCAAGCCGCCCGCATCGGTGTTCAGAAGGCTTGCCATCTGGTCGATAAACGCGCCCGTGCCGCCGGCGCACGTGCCATTCATGCGCTGCTCGATGCCATTATCAAAGTAGATGATCTTTGCGTCTTCGCCACCCAGCTCAATGGCAACGTCCGTTTTGGGGATGAACGTCTCAACTGCGGTTTTGCTGGCAATAACTTCCTGCACGAACTCAATGTTGAGCCATTGCGCCAAAAGCAGGCCGCCCGAGCCGGTAATGGCAATGGTCAGCGGCAGTTCGCCGTATTCCGCAGCGGCTTCCTCGAGCACTTCCACAATAGTGGCGCGCACGTCCGCGTGATGACGGCGATACACCGACCACAGAATTTCGTTCCGATCGTTCAAAATTGCAAGTTTGACAGTGGTTGAACCCACGTCAATGCCGATATGCATGTTTGTTGCGGCCATAAGGTCCTTTTCCTTGAACAGCCTGCCACGTTGGCGCAGCGAGAAGAAATCCCCGCTGAGCTTCTGCGTTTTGCGCAGGCGGCAGCATTGGCACGCGAAAAGCCCTTTCCAAGGTCTTCTCCACGGGCGCACTGAAGCTTTGCGCACCTGCTTGCAGGCATACTTTTCCTTGTTCGCAACGTTTTATTATATCGGAACAGCATCGCGGAACACGCATCTGTCACCGCTCTGCTAACATTCCACAGAAAGGCCGGTCGTGCGAAAAAGCAACGGGACTTGTGGCGCAAAATCGGGTACAGATTGAGACACGTGTCCCAATCTTGCTTTTGGGCGCAAAATATGCCCCTGACCTCTGTATGCTGTAAGAAGTGATACGAGCATCGATTACAGAAAGAGGTGGGAAAGAATATGAAAAGACGAACTCCTTCCTATCAAAAGGCCACAAGCGTTTTCCTGTCAGCCATGCTGGTGCTGTGGCTTGCGCCCATACCAGCCTTCGCAGCGGCTTCCGAGCCGACCCCCCCCATCACTCTTGAGCCATTAGCAGCCGCCCTGGTGGCCGACGCCGCCACCGATTCACTGGCGGCGCCTTCCGCATCCGACCCAGTCGATACGCCAGCGGCGCCTTCCGCGCCTTCCACTTCCGCTCCTTCCGCACCCTTCGCAGCAGGCGAATCCGCGGCTGACCCGACAGCCACCGCCCCCACCAACGCCTCCCTGACTCCAGGCTGGACGCAATCGGGCACGTGCGAGTGGAAGATCGACGCTGCTGGCAAACTCACTATCCGTCCGCTGAGCGACGGCGCCTTGGGCGAATTAGGCGTTTCGTCGGGATATTTCCCCTGGTACGATCAGCGCAATTCCATCACGTCGGCGGTTGTGGAGCCGGGCGTGAGCACAAGCTGGTGCCAGGACATGTTCAGAGAATGCGAGAACATGGTCACCGCCGACCTTTCGGGGCTGAACACCCAAAACGTAGAGGGCATGAACCGCATGTTTTTCTTCTGCAAGGCTCTCAAATCGGTCAACCTGAGCGGCGTGACAACTTCGAACGTAAAGGGAATGTCCCTGATGTTCGCTGGATGTTCTTCTCTTGAATCCCTCAATCTTACGGGTTTCGATACCTCTAACGTAACGTACATGAATGGCATGTTCGATGGCGCTTCGTCGCTTACCTCGCTGGATTTGTCGTCTTTCGACACCTCGAAGGTCACGCTTATGACCAACATGTTTTGCGGATGCACAAAACTCGCGTCGGTGAATGTGGCGTCCTTCAACACCGCAAACGTGACAAAAATGCTTGGCATGTTCGAAGATTGCACATCGCTCGAAGCTCTTGACTTATCAAGCTTTGTCATCTCCGATTCGACTAATATCCAGTTTCTCTTCCACAAGTGCGCGAAGCTTTCTCGACTGACATTGTCTGCGGGCCAGGACTTTACGCGCGCAAACCTTCGCGAAGCCGAATGGGCGGATAGCGCAGGCAACCTGTATGCCCAAACATACACTATGCTGTGCGCCAATCGCGATCGAGCCTCGGGCGTTGAAACGTATGTCGTTCCGCGCCAACCGACGGATGGCTGGACGCGCGTAGGTACCTGCGAGTGGATGATCGACACCGCCGGCAAGCTTACCGTGCGTCCGCTTGGCAACGCCGCTTGGGGCAGCTTAGGCTTACCATCAGGTTTTTCTCCCTGGTATGATCAACGCGCGGCGATTACTTCTGTCGCTATAGAGCCGGGCGTGAACACAAGCTGGTGCCGAGATATGTTCAAGGATTGCCAGAACATGATTGCCGCCGACATCTCGGGACTCAACACCGCTAAAGTCGAAGA
Source organism: uncultured Eggerthellaceae bacterium (assembly GCA_934631995.1). Lineage (GTDB taxonomy): Bacteria > Actinomycetota > Coriobacteriia > Coriobacteriales > Eggerthellaceae > CAKUOV01. Next base: position 22,050 of record CAKTYF010000015.1, on the reverse strand, counting down.
TATGGGTAGCATGTTCAGCGGCTGCAAGTTGCTAAGGACGTTGGATTTTGGTTCCTTCGACTCCAAGAACGTCACAAATATGGGCTACATGTTTTCTGAATGCGAGTCGCTTGAATCCCTTGACCTGTCGAGCTTTGATACCGCAAATGTAACGAATATGCTTGCGATGTTTTCTAATTGCAAGTCGCTCAAAAGATTGGATTTAAGCTCTTTCGATACCTCGAATGCGACGAACATGAATAGCATGTTTTCGGATTGCGATGAACTTGAAGTTCTTGATTTGGATAGCTTTGACACCTCGAACGTGAGCATGGCTTCTTATATGTTTGCGCGGAATGCGAAGCTGCGCACCATCTATGTCTCCAGGGCGTTTGCTATTCCCGCTTCCGCAGTGACAAGCTCTATGTTCAGCTATTGCACATCTTTAGTGGGCATTTTAGGAACCGCGTATGACAAAGCGCACACCGATGCGGCATATGCCCGCATTGATGGCGGCTTGCTGGCCCCAGGATATTTAGCCCTGAAAAACGGCGATGTGAATTGCAATGGACGGCTGAACGTGGTGGATGCGCAGCTTGCCTACGATATAGCGCTCGGCAAGCACACTGAGTTGCCCGAGTATGTGACCATGTGTTCCCGTGCCGACGTAACCGGCGCACCTGATGGCGGTCCCGACGGCAACATAACCGCCAACGATGCATTTGCCATTCAGTACGCGGCGCTGCACGGTTGGGGCATTTAACCGTTGCTGCCGGCGGCGCGCCCGAATTGACTTTCCGGCCGGCAAGGGAAGCCACCGTCTGTCGCACTCATGTCACAACCCCTTGCCGGCGCCTTTTGCACCCTCCCCTCACGCCCGAGAGGAGGGCTTTACGACGCGAACGGCAACCCGACTTACGGGGTGCCTCCCCTCACGCCCGAGGGGAGGGCTTTTTGCGGGGCGATGATAAAAACGACCCTCTTTTCGGTGGATTTTCTTCTTCGCCACTGTCGAAAACCAGCATTTCCCCAGGTCGCGGAAAAGTAAACCGTGGTAAACCCACAGAAAAGTGGTGTCTTTTTCTCATGTTGTTGACAAAAGGTGGGGTAATTTGTCAACAAAAAAACAGGGAGCTCGATTTCTCGAGCTCCCCTCCGAGTTAAAAATGGTGCCGTTCGGCTTAAACGTTCGGCTTAGAAGAAGCGGCGCTTCTCCCACTCTTCGAAGACGACCGACGTACGATCGTCGCCCACAATCAGGGCATTGCCGCGCTCGTTGAACATGAGCGGGCACAGGATGAAGCCGCCCTTCTTGCCGTAGTCCTCCATGCAGCGGATGGTTTCATCGCGGATTTCGTCGATGGTCGCGTCCACGCAGCCCGGGCGTCCCGAAGAGTCCCAGCCGCCCTCGATGGTCAAACGGCCATGGAACTTCTCCTGAATGCCCTTCAGGTCGTTCATGGTCTGGGCAGAGTGCCAAATCTTGGTGCCGATCTCAACGTAGTCTTCCAGCAGGTCCTCGCACTTGCCGCAGGTGTGCTCGCCGAAGATGACGCCGCGGTCGGTGATGGCCTTCGCCAGGCGCTCGTGGCACGGCTTGATGACTTCGCGGTACGTCGTGGGAGAGATGAACAGGTTGTTCGCGGTGGCAATGTCGTCGAAGTTGTAGTAGATGTCAAGGTCGTACGCGTCAATAAGCTTGTTGGCAATCTCGATCTTGTGATCGGTGATGGCCTCCATGAACGCGCGGCTTTCCTCGGGGTCTTCCGCCATGGCGATCAGGGCGTTCTCGAAGCCCATGTAGGCGGCCAGGCGCTCGTAGCAACCGCAGGTGGAGTAGAAAGCAATGGCCTTCTGCGTACGGTCAACGTTCTTCATTTCAGCTTCAGCCGCGGCCTTGAAGTCAATCTGGCTGATGTCCGGGATTTTCACGACGTCGCGCCAGTTCTCGATGTCGTCCAGCAGCGGCGGCACGGTGGTATCGTGCATGGCGCCGGCCGGCGTGATGACCCAGCGGATGCCGTACGGGTCGGGACCGTTCTGGCGCGGCTGCTCCAGGTACTGCAGCAGCGGCAAACCGCAGGTGTAAATGCACTCGCCAGTGAACGGCATGTACTCAGGATTGCCAAAGTTAATGGTTTCGAGCAGGTTCTCACGTGGTGTAAGCATGGATTAAACCCCCTAAATAGAAAGTAGCGGCTCCCCCAAGAGCCTTTCGAATAGATTGCCCGCCGTCCTGGTTCCTCCCTCCAAAGCAGCGGTAATCCCTATGAACCCATGATAAGCTCTCAGAAGAAGGAAAGGAATAGACAGACCCCTTCGCTTGTCAAGTACTGATTTTCATTTTTGCGATTTTATCCAACTTGCTTTACAATTGGTAGGCGAAAGTAAAGCATGAATAGACAATCATGCGCAAGAATGAATTATTCCCCAAAAAGACACGACGATGTAGAGCGCTTGTCAACATTGCTTGACAGATAATGCGCTGGCTTGGATAATGCCTTATAAATAAAGAATTATTAGACTTGACAACCGATTGGATGCTTATGTCTGTTGAACGAATCGGCTTCGAAACGAAAGCGCAAATTTTCTCGGCCCTTAAGCATCTCGTGGAAAACGGGTGTCCCTCGAAATCGGTGTCGGTAACCGATATCTGCAAAGAAGCCGGCGTCTCGCGACAGACGTTTTACAACCACTTCAAAGACAAGTATGCCGTGACCCAGTGGTTCTTCGATTTAGTGTCTAACCGCTACCTGCACGAAGCGGGACGGTCGCTGAGCTATTACGAGGCAAACCTCTTCACTAATCGCATATTCGCGTCGAACTTGACCATGGTTTCCGCACTTCTGAAAGAAAACGGCTACCAGGCTTTGGGCGCGTACGCATACCGAGGCCGCAAGGAAGAGCTTGTGCGCACCATCACCCAATACAAGGGCCTTGAAATAACGCGCGAGCTGGAGCTCATCCTGGATTACCACGTTACCGCCGAAACATCCCTGGTAGGACGATGGATCAAAGACGGCGCGCTCGAGTCGCCCGAACGCTTCGCCGAGATTCAGGAAGAATGCGTTCCGCGCAAGCTTTACGAGATTATAGGCAAACCCACCCCCGGCTGCGATCGCCCCGTGGAATCCATGCTCCAATTCGTGCTTTGGAACCTTGAGGCGTAAGTTCGCGTAAGCTTATTTGTTGACAAACTTCTCCACCTTTTGTCAACATTTTCCGGCAAAGGCGCTGGTGAAGGGGCTGGCGAAGGGTCCGACGACGCGGCGGGTGAAGGCGGTAGCGGGGTCGCTGGCGAAAACGGCGAAGGGTCCGGCGGCACGACGGGCGAAGCAGTCGGAGCGAGCGAGGATGCGGGCGAAGGCGTCCTGCTGCAGGCGAGGGCACACAGCCGAGAGCGAAAGACGAAGCACGGAGGCACCTCTATGGAGCAGCCAGATCATCGAAACGAGCGGCGCGACAGGCGCGAACGCCAGCCGCAACAAGAACGCGTGCAGCATGCTGCGCCCGCACGGCGAACGACTTCCGGCGCTCGCCGTGCTTCCACTGCGCAGGCATCCAGCGCGCGACCCCCTGCCCACAATGGCGCCCCCAGCACCCGCGCTTCCTCCTCGCAGGCATCTCCCACTCGCCGGTCCGCGACCGCTCCCGCCGACACGCGCAGCAGCGCCCACTCAAGCCGTGCGCGAAGCTCCGTCGCAGGACCCTCCGTCGCAGGGTCCTCCGCTGGGTCCACCACCACGCGCAGCATCACGCCTGTTGCCGTTGCGGTAATCGCATTCGTGCTGGTCATTGTGGGTTTGGCATGCGCCGTACGCAGCTGCTCCGCCGAAAACGAACCAGCACCGGGCGCTTCCGCAACCGCCGCGCAAACCACAAGCACGGTAAGCTTCGTAGCCGTGGGCGATAACCTGCCCGAAACCGTACTCGCCGAATACGCGTGGGCGCTGGGCGGCGACCACTACGACTTCCGCCCGATTTACGAGTTTGTGGAGCCCGCCATTGCCGCCGCGGACATTGCGTACGTGAAACAGGAAGTCCACTTGGATGACCGCATTGGGCCGCACGGCTATCCGTCGTTCAACGCGCCCGAAGCCTGGCCGACGATCTGATTTCCGTAGGCTTTGACGTTATTGGATCGGCAAGCAATCATATTTACGACTGGGGCTATTTTGGGGCATGCGCACGCAACCGCGAGGTCTGGAATAGCAAAAACGTGGTATTTTCGGGCAGCAACTTAAACGCCGAAGAAGCCGAAACCATTGCAACGTTCGAGAAGGGCGGCATTCGTTTCGCGTTTCTGGATTACACGTACGGCGTGAACGGCTACAGCCCCAGCGACCTTGATTGGTGGGAAGTCAATTTCATAAGCGAAGACCGCCTTGAGCGCGATGTCACGCGCGCCCACGAGCTGGCCGATGTAGTGATTGTGGCCATGCATTGGGGAACGGAAAACTTCACGGGAATCGATGATTACCAGGCAAAATACGCGCAGCTCTTGGCGGATTTGAATGTGGATCTAGTCTTGGGGTCACACCCGCACGTCATTGGTCCGGTGGAATGGCTCACCGGAACAGACGGGCACCAGACCCTGGTGGCTTACAGCCTGGGCAACTTCCTGAGCCGTCACGAAGCACCCGATGCCTATAACGAGCTCGAAGGCATGCTGAGCTGCGATTTCGTACTTCAGGACGGCACCGTGACCATCGAAAACGCCACGTGGACGCCGCTAGTGAATCATACCGATTGGGAGAATTATTACTTCCGCGTGATTCCCCTGGGCAGCTACACGAATGAGCTGGCGGCAAACGGAGTTGCCATGAGCCAGCTTGACAATGCCGTGGAGTGGGCGCGCACCACAAGCCGCGAAATTGTGGGCGACCAGATTGCGTTCGCCGACTAGTTACGTACTACAATGTAAGAACTACGATAATACGGTAATCACAACGTAAAAGACGCACGACAGTACCCGAAAACGACGAAAGCGAACCGCCATGCAAATCACACCAGCAGAGATTTCCGAAACCCTGAACATGGTCAACAAGCAAAACCTGGACATTCGCACCATCACGCTGGGGCTTTCCCTGCGCGGCTGCAGCGACAGCAGCGTGGAAGCCATGTCCCGCAAGGTGTACGACCGCATGACCAGCGCTGCGGAAAACTTGGTTCCCGTGGCCGAGCAGCTTGAGCGCGAATTCGGCATTCCCATTGTCAACAAGCGCATCTCCGTAACGCCCATCGCCGAGATCAGCGCAGCGGTGCAAGAGCACGACCTGTCCCCCATTGCGCAGGCTATGGATCGCGCTGGCAAGGAAGTAGGCGTGAACTTTGTGGGCGGCTTCTCCGCGCTGGTGCAAAAAGGTGCCAGCCGCGCCGACATCAAGCTCATGGAGTCTATCCCGCAGGCATTGGCCACCACCGATTTCGTGTGCTCGTCGGTGAATCTGGGCTCCACGCGCGCAGGCCTGAACATGGACGCCATGCTGGAAATGGCGGGCATTATCAAGAAGACCGCAGAAGCAACAGCCGATAAGCAATGCATTGGCGCAGGTAAACTTGTTGTTTTCTGCAACGCGGTGGAAGACAACCCGTTCATGGCGGGCGCATTCCACGGTTCAGGCGAAGGCGACGAGGTCATTAACGTGGGCGTTTCCGGCCCGGGTGTAGTGCGTGCGACGCTGGCAAGCCTGCCCGAAGACGCGGACATGACGGCCGTAGCGGAAACCATTAAGAAGACGGCGTTCAAGATTACGCGCGCAGGCGAGCTTATGGCATGCGAAGCAGCGCGTCGTTTGGGTTACCAGAAGGGCATCCTGGATCTTTCCTTGGCCCCGACTCCCGCACGCGGCGACTCGGTAGCCGACATTTTGGAAGCTATCGGCGTGGGACAATGTGGCGGACCCGGCACCACGGCAGCGCTTGCCATGCTCAACGACGCCGTGAAAAAGGGCGGCGTTATGGCCAGCTCGAGCGTAGGCGGACTTTCCGGCGCGTTCATTCCCGTGTCCGAAGACGCCGGCATGATTCGCGCAGCCGAAGCGGGCATTTTGAGCTTGGAAAAGCTTGAAGCCATGACGTGCGTGTGCTCGGTTGGCTTGGATATGATTGCAATTCCCGGCGACACGTCGGTAGAGACAATTTTCGGCATTATCGCAGATGAATGCGCTATTGGCATGATCAACAACAAGACCACCGCCGTTCGCATTATCCCTGCCGTTGGATTGAATGTGGGCGATCGCCTTGATTTCGGCGGCCTTCTGGGATACGCACCTGTTATGCCCGTACGCGAAGGCGCAGGCGACGTCTTCGCACATCGCGGCGGCCGTATGCCCGCCCCGCTGAACTCGCTGAAAAACTAGATAACGCACCTGCACACCGCGCCGCTTTGCCGCTTTTGCGGTGAGGCGGCACGGAAATTCGCACAGGCAGAGAACATGAGAGAAAAGCGAAGGAGGCACTATGCGCGTTTACGAGAACCCTGACAAAGAGACGGTGCGCATCGTGCGCGAAGGCCTGGCGCAAAAGGACGGCTACTGCCCGTGCCGTCTTGAACGCACGCCCGACACGAAATGCATGTGCACCGAATTCAAGAACCAAATCAAAGACCCCGATTTCGAAGGGTTCTGTCACTGCATGCTCTACTACAAGGAGAAATAGCGGCGCGCGGGCTTCCCGCTCTGATAAAAATAACTCACTTTTCTGTGGGTTTGCCATGGCTTACTTTTTCGCGACCTGGGGAAACGCTGATTCTTAGCGATTGCAAAGAAGAAAATCCACCGAAAAGTGGGTCATTTTTATCACGGCGCCAGGTGACACGAACTGCGTCGCGAATTGTTGACAAAAGGTGGGGTAATTTGTCAACAAACGACGGACGGTTTTATCAGCGCAGGACAGCGCGGACCAGGTATTCAACGTTGCCCTTCGCGCCGGTGATAGCGCTTTCTACCACGCCGGTTACCTGAAAACCCGCATCACGCAGAGCCTGCTCCACTTCGCCAATCACGCGTTGACGCACAGATTCATCGCGAACAATACCGTGGTCGCTCTCATCGGCCGCGCTTTCGAACTGCGGCTTGATAAGACCTAAAAACACGCTTCCCAGCTGCCCCAACGATGCGAAGACAGATGCAAGCTGCGCCAAACCAATGAAGCTTAGGTCGGCAACAATAATATCGAAGGGAGCGCCAAGCTCGGAAGGGCTGGCCGTGCGGATGTTCGTGCGCTCGAATGCCGTAACGCGCGTATCCTGACGCAGCTTCATGGCAAGCTGACCGTAATTCACGTCCACGCAGGCAACGCTTGCCGCGCCCGCTTGCAACAGGCAATCGGTGAAACCGCCCGTGGAGCTGCCCACGTCAATGCACTTGCAGCCGGTCACATCCTGCGCGAAAGCATCCAGAGCCGTTTGTAGCTTGTGACCGCCACGCGAAACATAACGCTTCGCACCACGCACGAAAATGTCGGCAGTAGGCAGCACCTTAATAGCGGCACTTGTGGCATACACGTCGTCCACGCGCACCTCGTGAGCCAGCACCGCACGCAAAGCAGCTGCGGTATCGGGGAAATACCCCAGCTCAACCAGCAGTTCGTCCAATCGTATTTTCTTCGGCTTTTTCATGATGCCCAGTATAACGCAAACAGACGCAAGAGCTTTCGGCGCAAGCAACGCGAGAGGCGGCGCACTCCCCTGCTCGGCGCATAAGCTACGCGCGCTTACAGGTAATCCTCAACCTTTTTATCTTTGCCCTTGGCGAAAACCGTCGGCTCACCTAAAAGCGTCATGGTAATCTTGCCGTTTTCAAGAGTGGCGTTTGTCATGCCAAGCGTCGTTTGGTTCGGCTTGAACGTGATGGTCTTGCCATCGGCGCACTCCCATGTGCCATCGTTATCCATGCCAACCATAATCAGGTGAAACGTTTTATCTTCGTCCAAATTGATAAACAGGTTGAAGCCCGATTTTTCCAGCTGCGCAATCTCTTCGTGCGTTGTGCCATTCGCACCTTGTATCTCGTACAAGTCATACGTGCCCGCGATTTTACCCGCCGTGTTCGCCGAACATCCTGCACACGCCGTGAGCGCAACCGCAAAAACAGCAGCGCAAAACGCCACCAGCGCGATTTTCGCCTTCCCCGCATGCTTCACCTTGTGGTTCATATAGGCTTCGCTCCCCCGCAATGCCGTAGTGCTTTCGTATGTGTCGCTATGATAGGTCACGTTGCGAAAAGCGCATGGGCACAAAGCATCGCCCCCTGAAAAAACCACAACAGCGCCGAAATCGAGACGCAAAGCACAGAGTGCTCTTAGCCCACCCCGGGAAGACGCCCCGCACCGCCATCGCACCGCATGCCTTCCCCTTTCGCGGCAAAGACCCGCGCACCCCTTGTCCGAAAAGCGAAGCAGGCAACGGAACAGCACGTCGCCCGCACAGCTTCGCATATTGTGTCCGTTATAATAAAAGTGGAAAAACCCGAGCAATTTCATGTGAAAATGCACGAAAATGCAGGAAACAAAACGAACGACTGGTCCTGAAGCGAGAATAATCATATGAAGTCCCTGGAAGAAGCACGGGCGAACATCGACGCCATTGACACCCAAATTGCGCAGCTTTTCGAGGCGCGCATGCGCGAAATTGAAGACGTTGCGCTCTACAAGCAGGCAAACGGCCTGCCCATTGAAGATATCGCACGCGAAGAGAACGCATCGGCCGAGCACGCGAAACACGTTACCGATTCTGTTATCCGCAGCTACTACGTGGATTTGCAGCACAGCATGCTCGATATCTCCAAGGCGTACCAGCGCCAGCTTTTGCAGGGCATGCGCATTGCTTACAGCGGCGTAGAGGGCGCGTTCGCAAACATTGCCGCACGCCGCATTTTCCCCGAAGAGCAGATTGTGGGCTTCTTGAATTTCCAGGAAGCTTACGATGCTGTGGTTTCAGGCGATTGCGATTGCGCCGTGCTGCCCATCGAAAACAGCTATGCTGGCGAAGTGAGCCAGGTGGTTGATCTGATGTTTAGCGGATCGCTGCACGTCAACGGCGTGTATACGTTGCGCATTCTGCAGAATTTGCTGGGGCTTCCCGGTACGAGCGTGGCCGATGTACGCACGGTGATCAGCCATCCGCAGGCACTTGCGCAGTGCATGCCCTACATCAAGGAACACGGTTTTGCCACGGAAGACGCCGTGAACACGGCACGTGCTGCCGCCGCCGTTGCCCAAGCGGGCGACCCCAGCGTGGCCGCTATTGCCAGCGCCGAAACATCCAACTTGTACGGCCTGGAAGTCATTGAGCGCGGCATCAACAAGAGTCTGCTGAACACCACGCGCTTTGCCGTGTTCTCGCGCTGCGAAAACCCCTCGCGCGCCCGCACGAACAGCACGTTTATGATGCTTTTCGCCGTGAATAACGAAACCGGCGCACTGGCCAACGCCATCAACGTGATTGCGCGCCACGGGTTCAACATGACCGCGCTGCGCAGCCATCCGCTGAAAAACAAGCCATGGCAGTACTACTTTTACGTGGAAGCGGAGGGCGACGAGTCGTCCGAAACGGGTAAAAGCATGCTCTCTGAGCTGCAGGAACACTGCTCGCAGATTAAGATTATCGGCCATTACAACATGGAAGTTCCCCTGGAGGACAACGAATGATTCTCAACGTTGGTCTGGGCGAGCGCGCCTACGACATTGTGATTGAGCGCGGATGTCTGGCGAAGGCGGGCGCGCTGTGCAATTTTGACCGCAAAGTGCTGGTTGTTACCGATAGCGGCGTGCCGCTGGAGTACGCTCACACCGTGGCCGATCAATGTGCCGAAGCGCACTTGACCGTTGTGGCGCAAGGCGAGCAAAGCAAGAGCTTGGAAGTATTCGGTGAGCTGCTGCAAACCATGATTGAAGCGCAGTTCACGCGCGGCGACTGCGTGGTTGCCGTGGGCGGCGGCATTGTGGGCGATTTTGCGGGATTCGTTGCCGCAAGCTACATGCGCGGCGTTGACTTCTACAACATTCCCACCACGGTGCTTGCGCAAGTCGATAGCTCCATTGGCGGAAAAACAGCCATTAACCTGGGTGGATACAAAAATATGGTCGGCGCGTTCTATCAACCGAAAAAAGTGCTCATTGACCTGGACGTGCTGCGCACGCTGCCGCGTCGCCAAATTGCGAACGGCCTTGCAGAAGCCGTGAAAATGTCACTGACCTCCGATGCGCAGCTGTTTACGCTGTTTGAGGAAGCGGCTGCCGCGGGCGGCTTTACCGCCGACGCAGGTGTGGGCGCGGATGCAGAAGCGGCGGACACGACCGGCGCAGACACCGGCGCGGACGCAACAGGCGCGGCGGACGTGCTTGACGGTACTGCGGACGACGCTACGAACCCAGACGCAAGTAATGCCGCCAGCGGCACAGACGCCGCGTACGCAGCGCTTGAACTGCACCTGGAAACCATTATCGAGCGGTCGCTTCGCGTGAAAAAACATGTTGTTGAGCAGGACGAATGCGAAGCGGGATTGCGCAAGATCTTGAACTTTGGGCACACCATTGGCCACGGCGTTGAGTCGTACGAACAAGCGCTCTACGGCGAATCGAACGCGGGCACTTCCGCATCTGCCGGCAATGCTGCCTTCGCCGCCGACGCATGTGCCGCCCCCGCCTTCGCCCCCACCGACGGCCGCGAACAGGGTCTTTATCACGGCGAATGCGTTGCGTTGGGAATGATTCCGCTGTGCGCTGCCCCTGTGCGTGCGCGTCTTATCCCCGTCTTACACGCTTTAGGATTGCCCACAACGCGTGCGTTTGACGCCGCCGCGGTGACGCAAGCAATCAAGCACGACAAAAAGAGCAGTCAATCAGGGGTAACGATTATCACCGTCCCTGAAATCGGAACGTACACCATAGAGCAAACAACCGCCGAAGCACTGGGCGAACTGTTGCCGCTCATCCAGGAAAAGGAGGCGTAAAGCCCCATGAAAAACACGTTTGGCAACAGCGTGTCCATCACGCTGTTTGGCGAAAGCCATGGTGCCGAGCTGGGCGCCGTACTGGACGGGCTGGCACCTGGAATCCCTGTTGACCAGGCGTTTATCGCGCATCAGCTCGACTTGCGCCGACCCAGCGGCCGCATTTCCACGGCGCGACAAGAGGCCGACCCCTTCCGCATTGTGAGCGGTGTTTTCCAGGGGAAAACCACCGGCACGCCACTGACCATTCTGATTCCCAACGCAAGCCAGCACAGTAAAGATTACGCGGCAACGCGCGCGCTGGCGCGTCCGGGACACGCCGATTACACCGCGTTCGCAAAGTACCACGGCTTCGAAGATTACCGCGGCGGCGGGCATTTCAGCGGACGCGTGACTGCGCCGTTGGTGGCCGCTGGAGCCATTTGCCTGCAAGCGCTTCAGGCGCGTGGCATTTTCGTGGGCACGCACATCGCGCAATGCGGGTCAGTGCGCGATGAAGCATTTGCAACCGATACAGACGCGCTCAAACAGCAGATTCTTGACCTTGACCAGCGCGTTTTCGCAACTATCAACGATACTGCGGCAGCGAACATGAAAGAAGAAATCGAAGCGGCAGCGGCCGCGCACGACAGCGTGGGCGGCATTTTGGAAACGGCCGTGATCGGCATGCCGGCAGGTGTGGGCGAGCCATGGTTCGATTCGCTTGAAAGCCTGCTTTCCCATGGGCTGTTCAGCATTCCCGCCGTAAAGGGTGTGGAATTCGGCGCTGGCTTTGACCTGGCCTGCAGTACGGGAAGCCGCTTCAACGACGCGTTTCGCATGGCAGATGATGGCTGCGTGATCACGGAAACGAACAACAACGGCGGCATTAACGGCGGCATCTCGAATGGCATGCCGCTGCAGTTCCGCTGCGCCGTGAAGCCCACGCCGAGCATCTTTCAGCCGCAAGAAACAGTTGATTTCCTGGCGGGTGAAAATGCCACGCTGCAGATTCAAGGACGCCACGACCCCGCCATCATTCATCGCGCGCGCGTAGTGGTTGACAGCGTGGTGGCGCTGGTGCTGTGCGATGCGCTGGCACTGCGCTACGGCACCGATTGGCTTGCGCAGGGCGAGGAGTTCGGAGTGTCGGCAGCACCGACGGCGCCAGCAACGACGACAGCACCGGAAGACGAGGTTGCCACAGCACCAAATGGCGAAGTTTTCCCCACCGAACGCGACTCTGAACAGGAATAACGATGGAATACGGTTTGATAGGCATGCCGCTGGGCCACAGCTTCTCCCAAGAAATCCATGAGAGCTTGGGCTGGTATCGCTACGAGCTGCACCCGGTGGAGGCGGCGGATTTCCCTGCGTTTATGGAGGCGCGCGCCTTCCGCGGCATTAACGTGACCATACCGTACAAACAAGACGTCATTCCGTATTTGGATGAGATCGACCCCCTTGCTGCCGAAATCGGCGCGGTCAATTGCATTGTCAACCGCAACGGCAAGCTGTGCGGCTACAACACCGATTTGGCAGGAATGCAAGCGCTTGTCGAAAAACTCGGCCTTGACCTGCGCGAAAAGAAAGTGCTTATCTGCGGTACGGGCGGCACCAGCAAAACAGCGCGCACCATGGCGCGTGCGGCGGGCGCAGCGGACGTTATCCGATTGAGCCGCACCGTGAAAAGCGGCGCTGACTTTAACGACGTGATCACGTACGCGCAAGCCTACATCGATCACACCGATGCGCAGATAATCATTAACACCACACCGAGCGGCATGTTTCCCAACAATGGCGAATGGGCTATTAACGCTGCAGCGTTTCCGCAGCTTGAAGGCATAATCGATGCGATTTACAATCCGCTTGAAACGGCGCTGGTGCAGCAAGGACGCGCGCTGGGCGTACCCTCGGCAGGCGGACTCTACATGCTAGTTGCGCAAGCGGTCATCGCCGCAGAGCACTTCATGGGAGCAGATGCCGCAGCCGGAGCAGCCGACAACGGTGCCGGCACACTGGATTCCGATGCAGCAGCCGCCAACGGCAACGGCGCGAATGCAGGCGCGAATGTCGCACCAGGTTCCAACACCGCCGCTGTCGAAGCTGTAGCCTTCCCCACTACAAAAGCGCAGCTCACAGCTTTGTGCGACCGCATCTTCGCCCAGCTTGAGCGCAAAAAACGCAATATCGTGCTCATTGGCATGCCCGGCTGCGGAAAAACAACCGTCGGCACGCTGCTTGCAGAAAAAACTGGTCGCACGTTTATCGACACCGATCAGGTAATCCATGAAATTTCCGGCAAAACGCCTGGTCAAATCATCAGCGAAGCAGGAGAAGACGTTTTCCGCGCCATCGAGGCGCAAGCGATTGCCCAAGCGGGCAAAAACACCGGCTGCATAATTTCCACTGGCGGCGGCGCTATCCTTCGCCCGGAAAACGTGGCTGCGCTGCGCCAAAACGGAACGTTGTATTTCATCGATCGTCCCGTTGACCAGCTGATTCCCACGAACGATCGACCGCTTTCCAGCTCCGCCGAAAAGCTCGTGCAACTCTACGACGAGCGATACCCCGCCTACGCTGCCTGCGCAGATTTCACGATTCCCGTCAATGGCGGCGCCGCGAGCGTTGCCCAATGCATTGAAGAGAGGCATTTCTCATGAAGATACTGGTGATCAATGGCCCCAATTTGAACATGCTGGGCATTCGAGAACCCGAAATATACGGCGCGCAAACCTACGACGCGCTGTGCGCTTTGATTTCGAAACATGCGGTTGAACTGGACATATCCGTTGAATGCTACCAATCGAATTACGAAGGCGACTTAGTGACGAAAATCCAAGACGCTTATTTTTCAAACGTCGATGGCATTGTTTTGAACCCCGCTGCGTACACGCACACCAGCGTGGCGCTGCTTGACGCGCTGAAAGCGGTGCAGATTCCCACGGTGGAAGTTCACATTTCCCACGTGGATAAACGCGAAGAGTTTCGCCAGGTCAGCTACGTGCGACCGGCGTGTGTAACCGCCATTTGGGGCCATGGTTTCAACGGATACCTGGAAGCCATGGACCTGCTGGTAAGCCTTGCGCGCGGTATATCAGAAGACGTAATTGCGCTCTGCACCGAAGACGCAGTGGACACGGGAGATACAACCGCCACAGAAATCACCGCAGAAGAAGGCGCGCCATGCGCGTAACCATCAAGCCGAGCGCGCCGCACGGGAGCGTTTGCGCGCCGCCGTCGAAGAGCATGGCACATCGCATGCTCATTTGCGCAGGTCTTGCGCTCAAATCGGAACCGTCCCTGATTTTTGGACTCGAAGACAGCCAAGATGTTCTGACCACCATCGACTGTCTGAACGTGTTAGGAGCAGGCATCAACCGCCAAAACGACTGCGCCGCAATTTATGGCATTGACCCTAGCACAGTGCGCGAAAACGATGTGCTGCCCTGCCGCGAATGCGGAAGCACGTTGCGCTTCTTCGTGCCCCTGTGCCTGCTTTCCGACAAATCGCTCACCCTTACGGGAAGCCCCACACTCATGGGTCGGCCAATGGATGCTTATCGTACCATCTGCCAGCAGCAAGGTCTTCATTTTTCCCAAGATGATCAGGGGATTCACGTACAAGGACCACTGCGTGCCGACACATTTACCATCCCCGGCAATATTAGCAGCCAGTTCATCAGCGGGCTGCTGTTTGCGTTGCCGCTGCTTGATGCCGACAGCACCATCAGCGTGGTGCCGCCCGTGGAAAGCCGTCCGTACATCAATATGACCATCGAAGCACTTTCGCTTTTTGGCGTACGCGTGAACTGGGAAAACGATACAACGCTGCATATTCCCGGCAACCAGCGCTACGGTGCCATTACGGCGCACGTTGAAGGCGATTACTCGAATGCCGCGTTCCTGGAGGCCCTTAATTACCTGGGAAAACAGTGTGCGGAAGGCGCCGAAGCGGTACCATCTGCGGCACTCGCAGCAAATACTGCACACGATGAACTTTCGGTGACCACAACGGCGGTCGAAGCAACCGCCGCAGCCGCCAGGGCGACCGTCGCAGCAGCTGCCGAAGCGACCAACGTAGCCGCCAACAACCCCGCCCCCACCGCTGCGCTCGCTGTGCGCGTTACCGGCCTTCGCGTAGATAGCCTGCAGGGAGACCGCGTCTACCAGGAGCTTTTCCCTGCCCTTGCCGCAGGCGCGCCCACCATCAGTTTGGCGGACTGCCCCGATTTAGGCCCTATCCTTATGGCGGTGGCCGCGGCGAACAACGGCGCCACCTTCACGAACTGCAAACGCCTTGCCATCAAGGAAAGCAATCGCGGGCAGGCCATGGCGCAAGAGCTCGCGAAATTCGGCATTGCTGTTACCGTAAGCAACGACACGGGCACCATTGTTGTACAGCCGGGAGCGCTGCGTGCGCCTTCCCTTCCCCTGGATGGGCATAACGATCACCGCATTGTCATGGCACTTGCAACGCTTGCCTGCGCGGTAGGCGGCACCATCAACGGCGCACAAGCGGTGAACAAGAGCTTCCCCGATTATTTCGAGCGCCTAACACAACTGGGCGTTGACCTTTGTTTGGAGGACGAACATGAAGTGGATTAGCGAAGAGAGCATACTCATTGTGGGCTTGGGCCTGATCGGCGGCAGCTACGCGCGGGCGCTCAAGCGCCTGGGTTTTCACGTGGCGGCAATCGACATTAACCAGGAGTCCATTGATTACGCCCTGGAAAACGGCATTATCGACGAAGGATACACCACTGTTGAGCCCGACGTGGTTTCCTGCGCTGACGTAGTAGTGTTCGGCTTGTATCCCACCGTGTTCGAAGAATGGATTGCCCAGTACCAGCAGTTCCTGAAGCCGGGCGCTATGCTCACCGACGTCACCGGCGTAAAGAGCTGCATCGTGTACGATATTCAGGACATGCTGCGCCCCGACGTTGAATTCATTGCCGCGCACCCCATGGCGGGCAAAGAAGTGTACGGCGTGCAGAACAGCGACGAGCACATCTTCCACGATGCGAACTACATTGTGGTGCCCACGGAGAAAAACACGCCAGAAGCCATTGAATGGTGCCGCAGCTTAGGCATGATTTTAGGCTTCAACCACATTGCCGTTTTGTCACCGGAAAAGCACGACGAGATGATTGGTTTTGTGTCGCAGCTCACGCACATCATTGCTGTGTCGCTTATGGAATGCAGCGATGACCACAGTCTGGTGGATTACACGGGCGACTCGTTTCGCGATCTTACGCGCATCGCACGCATCAACGACAAAATGTGGAGCGAACTGTTCATGATGAACAAGAAGGAGCTATTAGCGCAGATGGATCGCTTCATTTCCGTGTTCCAGGACTTTCGCAACATGCTGGCGAACGACGACGTGGAAGGAATGCGTGCAGCGATGAGAGTTTCCACCGAACGCCGCGCCTGGTTCGATCGGTGAATGTCTCGCGGGTCATTTCGCGCTTGACGCTTCGCTCGTGTCTTCTCGCGGCGCGAAGGCCAGCTCGAATCCGCGCCGCACGAAATGACTCCGCGATCCATCCACCGATTCGGGGGAGCAACTCGGTCGCACGACAGGCGTATCGCCTCAGCCGAAATGCCACCGATTCCAGATGGACAGGAGCCAGCTTGAATCCGCGCCGCACGAACTGACTCCGCGATCCAGCCCTCGATTCCGTTTTTAGATTATCAAGTAACGTTAAGAACTTTTCTGGGCAAGGCAACACACCCGCTGCACAACCGAGTTGACTTTGTCCAACGACGAGGAGCGCACAAAAGATACCGTATCCGCCCAGAAAAGCGATACCCCATAAAGGAGAATCCCATGAATGCCGATTTCACCCGCAAGCTGACCATCCCCGCTGAATTGAAAAAACTGCAGCCCACAACACCCCTGGTAGACGAGGTATTCGCACGCCGTGGTAAGGAAATCGCCAATATCTTCACCGGCAACGACGACCGCTTGTTGCTTATCATTGGGCCTTGCTCGGCCGATCGCGAAGACAGCGTGCTTGATTACCTGAGCCGCCTGGCAAAGCTTGAGGAAAAAGTATCCGACAAAATTTACTTCATTCCGCGCATCTACACGAACAAGCCGCGCACCACGGGCCTGGGCTACAAAGGTATGCTGCATCAGCCCGACCCCGAGGCAAAACCAGACATGCTTAAAGGCATTATGACCATCCGCGATTTGCACATGCGCGCCATTACCGAAACTGGATTCATCTGCGCCGACGAAATGCTGTACTGCGACAACTATAAGTACCTGGACGATTTGCTGGGCTACGTGGCCGTGGGGGCGCGTTCGGTGGAAAACCAGGATCATCGCCTGACATCCAGCGCGCTGGATATTCCTGTGGGCATGAAGAACCCCACCGGTGGCGACTTCTCCGTTATGCTGAACAGCATCACCGCAGCTCAGCACAGCCATACGTTTATCTACCGCGGCTGGGAATGCACGAGCAAGGGTAATCCGCTGGCACATGCTATTCTGCGCGGCTACGCAAACAAGCACAAGCAGAGTCAGCCGAACTACCATTACGAGGACTTGGTGCTGGTCAACGAGCTGTATCAGAAGTCTGGTCTGGAAAACCCCGCCGTTATTGTGGACACGAACCACGAAAACTCGGGAAAAAAACCGCTGGAGCAGATACGTATTGCCAAGGAAGTCATGCAGAGCCGCGCCTATGATCCCGAACTGAAACGCCTGGTCAAAGGCTTCATGATTGAATCATATATCGAAGACGGATCGCAAAAAATCGGCGATGGCGTATACGGCAAATCCATCACCGACCCCTGCCTGGGCTGGGAAAAGACCGAACGCCTTATCCTTGACCTTGCCGACATGGCATAGCCAAAAACCCAGATAAATAGCCCCTTGTTGACAAATTACCCCACCTTTTGTCAACAAGGGGCACCTGCCGGCAAGGGTCAAGCCGAACCGCGACGCTTCTTCCGGATATCGCCAAATCGCAGGCCATCTTGTCGGAAATCGGGCTCCAATGCGCAAAATATGACTGTTCGGGATACCTCGAAGATGCAAAAGAGGCGTCAGGTCGCCGCTTGTATCGCCATTAGCCAGGAAAACCCCAGGTCGCGAATTTCAGACAACGAGACATGCGCGTTGAAGCCCCTTCCCACCTACCCCGAACAGGAATATTTTGCACATTCGGGTGAAAAAAACGACAACATGCCGCTGAAAGACCCAAAATCTCGCCCCGACCCGGGGTAGCCTGCCAACAAATCAGTCGATGATGGCGTGCACGAATTGGGATTCGTTCGCATTGAATGCCGCAAGCTCTTCTTTCGTGTCGAAGCGGAGCACAATCGTGCCGAATGCCTGGTTTGCGGCACTGAATCCCTCCACAACGTCACCCGGCTCAACCCAAAGCTGCTCGTTGACCACATGAGCCTCTTTGAAGCCGGGCGCATACCACATACCTGTAAATACGCCGCCATGCGCACTATGCAGAACAGACTCATGCCAATAGCCATCGATGATCGGATCATGCACATCGTGCACGTCCTCGCCTAAAGCCGCTTGGACGGAAGCCCGGATAAGATCCACGCCGCTGGCGTAACGCAGCAGCTCGCAAAGACGATTTCCGCCCCCGCGCGGCGAAACCTCCATGATATACGGCAGCCCATCGGTTGCCACCCGCGTCTCAATGTTGTACACGCCCGTCCTTAATTCAAGCAGGTCAAAAAGCCGCTGAAGCTCTCCGCGCAACTGCGCAAGGTACTCTTCAGGAATGGAGCTGGGCATCTCCGATCCTGCTGGCGTATACGGGTTGGCAGCGTTCTTGTCGAATGGCTGAGTGGTAAAAGGAAGGCACACAATCTTTCCGTTGACGGAAAAGCAATCTGCGCTGGAAGAGGGATATAGCTTTTCCAGAAACTGCTCGATAATGCACGAGCCATCCTGGCTGAACGGCAGGGCATACTCAACGGCCGCTGCCAATTCCGATGCGCAATCGACGCGCGTGCAGCCCTTGCTCCCCGCCGAATCGGTAGGCTTGACAATCACAGGATACGGAAAATCGTTCGCTCGCTCAAGCGCTTCCTCTATCGAGCGGAACATGAAAAACTGCGGACAATTGAAACCGTGCTCGGCCAAGAACGCACGAAAAAGATCCTTCTTCTGAAGAATCTCAACCGAGCGATACGACCCTTGAAACGGCAAGCCAAGCTGTTCTGCTGTACACGCCGCCGAAATCACACCCGGATCCGCCGCAAACGATGTAATGCCATTGACCTGCAGCTTCTTCGCCGCCGCACACACCGCTTCTTTATCCACGATGCTCACGTTGACATATTCATCCGAAAAGCTATGCGCAATATTATCGGGAAGATAATCCATAGTGATAACGTAATGCCCCAGCTCGTGAGCCGCTTGAATGACGGGGATGATGAACCGCGAACCCCCAAGAATCAGCAACCGTTTCTGCATGCGAAAAATGCCTCCTTATATCCGCTGCGTTCGCCATCCGCTGCGCTCGCCGCCCGCGCCGCCCCGCACAAAGTTACGCAATGTCGAAAACGAAGCCCACGGGGATGATGTTCGCGCAACGGAATGCACGGCGAATCTGATCAAGGTCGTTGTAGCTCGAAGCGCCCGAAGCAACGCACAGCACCACGGCGCAAGACGCCTGAGCGTCGTAGAGCGCCTGAGAACCCGCCTCGATAGACGGGGCAACGGTCATGGGAGCTTTGATTTCCTTGCCAAGCGCCTGCACGTTTTGCGCTAAGAGCGCTGCTTGCTCGCTTGCCCCCACAGGAATCAAGCAAACGGAAGCGGCCGCGGCTACATCGGACCCGGCCGCAACGTTGCCCGCCGCATCGGGCCCGGCCGCAACGTTGCCCGCCACAGTCGCACCAGCGCCTTCACCGCCAGCAAGGGCGATTGACGCCGCCAGCACTGCATTCGCGGCGTCGTCGTTAGACACAGAGCCCAAATACGGAAGACCCGTCTCGTACTCCAAAGACTGCCAGCTGTAAATCAGCTTGCGCTTCAGGCAAATCACTACAATCGCGGCAAACTCCAACGCGAAAAGCGCCACCAAAACAGCCAGCGCGTTTTTCGCCGCATTGGGAGTGGCGTCCTTCGCAGAATCGGCCGCGACAATCTGGGTTGCCGAATCGGGCAGCGACTCGTTGATGAGCGCCTGAGCCTTCAGCGCGGCCACGTTCGCCAAACGAACGCACTCGGCAGGATTGGCGCCCTTCGCCGTGATTCGAATGGCATTTCCCGAGGTAGAAGCGCCCGTTGTAACTTTCACCTCTTCCGTAGAACAGTCAGCCACCACGGAAGACGCCAAGCTGTTAGCAGCTGCGATTGACGTTGACACAACAACCTTCGACGTGGCCGAATACGACGTTGGCGTAAAAGCGGTTGCCGCGCCGAAGAAGCACAGCGCCACCACTAAAGGAATCGCGACAAGAAGCTTCAAGCGTTTCTTCGCTGTCATCAAAAGAGCTTTTCCGGTAATCATGCTATATCCTACCTTTTTCTATTTCCTCGCACTTGCCAATGCGAAATCATCGCCAACCAACACCGAGCCACACTTATGCACGCAACCACTTCAGCCGTCCCAGCAGCCAGCGGAAACCCTCGGAGAAAAACGAAATATACGAGCATTTCAATTCGCGCGCCACGTATAAAGGCCATTTCCAGTTATTGTACACGACCTGGGAAAGCATCTGTCCCCCGATAAGACCGAACAAGCCCCATTCGAAGCACGATGTGAACACCGCCGACAACGCAGCACCCATCACGGCAGCCACTAAATACGGCACCATATGAGGAATGCGATTCATGCTCACAATCAAATTGCAGAAAATCGAATGTTGGTTCCACAGGAACAAATACACGGAAAGAAAGATATATGTTGGGGCATCAAGCGTCACACCCGGCTTAAAGAACGGAACCAAAGGAAACGCAATGAGCAAGGCGAGCACTGTTCCCGCAATAAACAGGAGCGCGTAAACAACAATGCCCTTCCCCACAATGGCACGGCACGCAGGCACATCGCCCGACACATAAGAAGATTGGAAGCTCGGGTAAAACGACCTGATAAACACCGAGGACAAGTTGTAGACGGCCGTTGAAAGCTGCAGCAGAATGGAGTATTGGCCGGTAGCCTCCAGCCCCAAGAACAGCGAGCAGATAATCGACATGGCTTGCGTTGAGGCAAAGCAGCAGATCTGAACCACGCCATCGCGCCACGCCACGTACGAAACCGATAGAAGAACTTGCTTGACCTGGGATAAGTCCATACGGCGCGGAAGCTTTTTCAACTCGGACTCAATATCGACATGTCGCTTGATGAAACAACGCGAGCAAAAGCGAAGAGCCAGGCCAAACGACAAATAGCCCAGCGCCGCACCAACAAGACCGAACCCCGCAAAAAGCAGAGCGGCGCTGACCGCAAGCTGGATAATGCGCGCAACGGTCTTTGCCTTGTTCTCGCCGGCAACATCGCCGTAACCACGCAAAAACGTAAGGAAGTAGTAATAATACAAGTTGAAGAAAATCGCCAGGCAGAAAACACCCCACGCAATCCAATGAGATGTTCCTACCATATCCTGCGTAATGGTCCAAACGTAAAGCGTACCGATCGTTGCGGTAACAAGAAGAGCCACGAACGCAAGAATGGCGTACAGCAAACGCGACGCATCCATAATTGATTTCAGCAACACCCAGTCAACATCATCCCGAACAGACGATTCGCTTACTCCCAGCTTTGCAATCGAGCGCGCGCCCGACAAGCAGTACACAATATTGCGGGAAAATGCCGGATTGAAGCCGAATTCGAAAAGGAGCGTCAAGTTGCTAATGGCCACAAAAACATACCACAGGCCAAGCTCTTCTCCACTTAGGAAGAACAGCAACAGGGGGAGCAAAATGAAGCCGCTGGCCATAGAAAGAATGGTGCCGCAGTATCCCCAAATGACATCCGCTTTTGTCGCTTTGATTCTTACCATGATTCGCCGGCATCGCTTTCTTTTTCAGTCATGCGCGCGAACGGATATTTTCGCTGGCGGCAAAGCGCACCAGGCATGCGTCCCTCGGTTGCAAACAGGTAAAAGAGGAACAGGGGAATCACGTAATACACTTCCCAGTCCATGC
>CAKTYF010000014.1 GCA_934631995.1 uncultured Eggerthellaceae bacterium | reverse complement strand
TTCACAAAGGGTAGAGGCGAATAGCACATGGATTCTCTGAAGTCGTTTGAAATAGATTACGCGGGCGGCCTGCCCGGTTGGATACAAATTAAAAATCGCATTGCTTACCTGATTGGTTCGGGGTCGTTTGCGGAAGGCGAGCAGCTGCCCACGGTGCGCGGACTTGCTGCCGACCTGGACATAAGCTACAACACGGTGAACCGCGCGTACATGGATTTGGAACGCGAAGGTTACATTGCCACGCGCAAGGGGCGCGGTACATTTGTGGCGCCGCGTCGCGAGATTGGCGCCGATCGCGCCACCGATAGCCCCATTGAACTGGTGATTGACGACATGATTCGTGCTTGCTCAAACGCTGGTTTGGCCGATGATGACATTGTGGCTATGGTTCGAGCGCGCTTGGCGCACCGAAGGATGTAGCGCGTGGATCCTTTGATGTCGTTTCGGGTTGACCACAACGATGGTCTGCCCGTGTGGTTGCAAATCCGAAATAGGATTGCGTATTTGGTGACCTCGGGTGCTTATTGCGAAGGCGATAAATTGCCCACGGTGCGCGGACTTGCTGCCGACCTGGACATAAGCTACAACACGGTGAATCGCGCCTACATGGATTTAGAGCGTGAAGGTTATATTGCGTCACGCCGCGGTAAAGGTACGTTCGTTACGGGTAGCAATATTGTGGCGAACGAGGCGGAGTACCGCACCATCGATGCCATGGCCGATGACCTGGTCCACGCTGCCCGCAACTTCGGCATGGATGATGGCAGCATCTTGGCTCTGGTTCAGGGCAAACTCGGGTAAAGCGCCTGCTCTGGGTGCCAAGAGCACCTCATTTGTTGACAAATTACCCCACCTTTTGTCAACAAGCCTCTTCTTTTCGCAGTCTGCCGCCCTCGTGCTGCAGCGACTTCGTCCAACTTTCGCTTTTTTGCGATCCATTGCCTGCTTGCGAAGGCAGCAAGGAATTCGCCGAACGGACTCCGCTTGGATAATGCTTCTTTGGGCTTGCAGCCCGCTCAACTTATCCAAAGCGTCGCACGTCGGCTCATTCCCTTGCCGCCTTCGCCTTTTTGCTTGCAATTTCCGTTTTTCTTGGTGACTTATCGTCGCGCAAGACTCATGTTGTTGAAAAATGGCTTCCTAATACGAAGTTGATGCCGATTGGAAGTAGGTCAAGGGCGCGAATCGGGGCTTTTTCGCCACACGTGTTGCTTGTGAAAAATAAGCCTTGGTAAATCACCAGTTCAAAATTATTTCCAATTGAGGCACATTTAGATTTTCGATAAAATCTGCAGCACAACCTACTTCCAACCGACCTCAACTTCGAATTTCGGTCCCAAAATTCAACAACATGAATCCGATTGGCGCGGAAAAAGCTTAAAGATGAAAAGACGTCCTTCGGTTTCTTGCAAGTTTCACTGTCTCTGTCGTTTTTTCATGCGCCTTGTGCTGCTGTGTCCTTGAAATATTCAAACACTAGTAATGTATTCTTATTAGTAATAATTATCAAAAAATATCAAAAATCACGTGCATTTTAGTCCTGCCATGTCTTATAGTGAAAGACAACTGAAACACTGGGATTTCAGACGTCTATAAACAGGGGTACTTAAGGAGGGGACTTGCATGGAATTTATGCAGGATGTGGTGTTTCTTGACCGACTGCAATTTGCCGGAACGGCTATCTATCACTACATGTTCGTGCCGCTCAGCATTGGATTTGGTCTGATTCTTGCCATACTTATGACCAAAGCATACCGCAGTGGCAAACCTGAAGATGACCATTTGGCGCGCTTCTGGCTCAAGCTTTTCACGGGCACGTTTGCCGTAGGCGTTGCCACGGGCATTACGATGGAGTTTAGTTTTGGCACTAACTGGGCGGATTACTCGCGCTTTGTTGGCGACATTTTTGGCGCACCTCTTGCGGCCGAAGCTCTGTTCGCGTTCTTTTTGGAATCGGTCTTTTTGGGCGTTTTGCTCTTTGGACGCGAAAAAGTGAGCAAGAAGTTTTACCTGGTCAGCGCATGGCTTGTTTGGATTGGCTCCTGTCTTTCTGCTCTATGGATTATTATCGCGAACTCGTGGATGCAGACTCCGGCAGGTTACGCGATTGGTCCCGATGGTAACGCCGTGCTCACGGACTTCTTCGCCGCTGCGCTCAATTATTCCACGCTGCAGCGCTATGCGCACGTGCTGGTTGCCGTGATGCTCTGCGGTGCACTTATGACCATCGCGGTGGGCGCGTATTTCCTGCTCAAGAAGCGCCCAGGCAATGCGGGCATGAAGCTTGTCAAGATTGGCGCTGTTGTTTCGCTGGCGTGCACGATCCTTATGGTTCCTGCTGCGCATCAGCAAGCCGTTGAGGTGGCGGAGCAGCAACCGGCGAAGTTGGCCGCCATGGAAGGGCAGTACGAGACCGGCCCTATGGGCATGTCTCTCATCGGCTGGGTTGATGAGGAAAATGAACAGCTCATCACCGTAGAAATCCCCGGCCTTACGAGCTTCTTGGCAACGGGTGACTTTAATGCGGAGTTCCCGGGCATCAACGATTTCCCCGAAAACGAGCGCCCGACCGACGTGAACCTGATTTATCAGTGCTATCACATGATGCTTCTTCTTTTCGGTGTTGCCGCACTTGTGCTTATCCTTTCGCTGCTGGTTGCTTTCGGCAAATTGAGCGTTGAAAAGCGCAAATGGCCGCTTTACCTGATGATGGTCGGCTGGGCTGCTGCGCTGCTTGCTATCCAGTTCGGCTGGTGCACAGCTGAATTCGGTCGCCAGCCGTGGATCGTCTATGGTGAACTGCTCACGGCAGATGGCATTTCCCAAGCAGTAAGCGCGCCCCAGATTATCATCGCGTTGGCACTTTTCGGCTTGGTGTACACCGTTATCTACGTTGTGTGGGCGAGAAGCTTCATCAAGACCGTTAAGGCCGGTCCCGAGGCAATTGCTGCGCAAGACGAGGCCGCTGCTCGTCCCGTTAAGCTGGACGTGGAGGTGAAAGAATAATGCTTATCCTTGGAAACTTGTGGTTCATTATCATCTTTGTCCTGATCATTGGCTACTTTGCCCTGGACGGCTTTGACCTGGGCGCCGGCGTTTTGTACCCCTTCCTGGCAAAGGAAGAGCGCGACAAGAAGCGCATTGTGCGCGCCATCGGCCCGGTGTGGGATGGCAACGAGGTGTGGCTCCTTACGGCCGGCGGCGCTTTGTTTGCCGCGTTCGCGCCGGCGTATGCGACCGTGTTTTCCGGCTTCTACCTGGCTATTATGCTCGTGCTGTTCGGTCTTATTTTCCGCGCGGTGGCGGTGGAATTCCGCGGCCACAATGGCGATATGCCGCGCCTATGGGACGTTCTGTTCTTCGTTGGCAGCTTGCTGCCCGCGCTGCTGTTGGGCGTTGCAATGGGCAATATCGTCCAGGGCCTGCCCCTTGCTGCAAACGGCGATTACACGGGCGGTTTCTTCGCGCTGCTCAATCCGTTTGCTCTGCTTTGCGGCGTGCTTGGCTTGGTGCATATGCTGACGCAGGGCGCTGCTTGGGTTGCGCTGAAGGCTTCCGAAGGCTCCGAGCTGCGCGCTCGTGCCGCAGTGCTCCGTCGCACGCTTTCCGTGGTTGATATTGTGGTGTTTGCGCTGGTCACCGTTGTGTTCTTCGTATTTGTGAAGCCGAGCCTTCCGTATGCTGTTGGTATCGAAGCGCTGGCGGCTGTGGGTGCCGTTGTTTTTGTTGCAAGCATGCTGTGCATTCCGGTTTTGTGCAAGGCGGATACTCCTAAAAAGGATGTTCTTGGGCCTGTTTTGGCTGGTCTTGGATGTGCGGGTCTGGTTGTTATCCTTGCGGCAACGCAGTTTCCGAATCTTGTCCCCGCGCTTGATTCGGCGCTCAGCTTGACCGTTGCGAATAGTGCATCAAGCAGCACGGCGCTTTTCGCCATGACCATTATTGCGTGCATTGGCGTGCCGCTGGTTCTGGTTTACCACGTGCTGGTGTACCGCGCGTTTCGCGGACGTGTTAACTGACGCGCGCAAATGCTCGAATCTCGAATGTGACGGCGTTGGACTGCAACTGCGTTAGGCTGGAATCATGCTGGATCGCAACATACTGAATCTTCCGGGGGCAAGGCGCATGTTCGTCTTGCTCCTGATGTGCGCCGCTGCCGATGCGCTGCTGATTGTGGTGCAGGCGCTGTGTCTTGCGGCCGCGTTGACTTGGATGTGGGATTGCGCGGTGGCGCAGGCGTTTGCCAGCCTTGTTTCGGGTGCTCTACCAGGAGCTTTTGGGTTTGCCGCCGCTTTTGTGGCGCGCAACGCGTTGGATGCCGTGCGCAGCAGAATGGCCGATGCGTTCTCGCGCAAGTGTGCTACGGAGCTCCAAGATCAGCTGGTCGAAGCAACGTACGAGCAGGGAGTTGCGGGTGTGCAGCGGCGCGGAAGCGGAGCCGCCGTTCAGGAGCTTATCGACGGCGTGGCGAACGTGAGAAACTACATTGCGATCATTCTGCCGAAAGTTGCCGACCTTATTGCGATTCCCGTCATTCTTGCCGTTGCGCTGTTTGTCACCGACTGGATCAGCGGAGTCATTGCGCTGATTATTTTGCCGTGCATTATTGGTTATATGCAGCTGCTGGGCGCCCACGCAAAAGCCCGGGCGTCGGCCCAGCACCAGGAATACGACCGCCTGGCCAATCATTTCATGGACACGCTGCGCGGGCTTGCCACGCTCAAGGCGTTCGGCCGATCGAAACCATACGCGAATCAGGTTTTCGCGGTTTCCGAAGCGTTCCGCGCTGCAACCGTCAAAACGTTGCGCACGGCTACGCTAAGCAGTCTGGTTTTGGATCTGTTTCGCACGTTTGCCCTGGCGGCGGTGGCAATCATGCTGGGATTCAGGCTTCTTAACGGCAGTGTGGGCCTTGAGTCCGCGCTTGCGGTTCTTATCATGGTGCCGGAATACTTCGCCGCCGTGCGCCGCTACTCCACGGATTTTCATGCCAGCTTGGATGGGCGTAACAGTTTGATCTCGATCCTGAATGTTATAGGTGGCGAAGGCGGGAAGGCGCCGAGCGCGTCCGTTACTGCCGTGGAAGTCGCGGGCGCGGCGGGCGTTGGTGGTGTGTCGGACGCGGGCGCAGCGGTGGACGGTGCAGCGGAGAAACCGCACGAAACCGACGCGCTGAGCTGGAATAATAACTCTACCCTTGAGTTCCGCGATGTTAGTTTTCAGCACAGCAGCAACGACCCCTTCGCCTTGAATAGGGTTAATTTCCGCGTCGAATGGTCCTGTAAAGTTGGCATTGTTGGCATGTCGGGGTCGGGTAAAACAACGCTGGCCCGATTGCTTGCTGGCTTCTCGAACCCCACAGCGGGCGAGATTTTTGTCAACGGCGCAAGCGTTCCCACGCTGAATAACCCCCAGTGGCTCAAACAAGTCACGTTTATCCCGCAAAACCCGCACATTTTCAACGCGTCGCTGCGCGATAACGTGGCGTTTTACGTGCCTGGTGCGTCTGAACACGACGTTGACCAGGCTATTAAGCTTGCGGGATTGGAAGATACGGTGGCGCAGCTTCCCCAGGGGGTCAACACGCTTCTGGGTCAACAGGGCAGGCAGCTTTCTGGCGGGCAGGCGCAGCGTGTGACGCTTGCGCGCGCGTTTTTGGATTCCCAGCGCAAGGTGCTCATTTTCGACGAGCCCACGGCGCATTTGGATATTCAGACAGAGCTTGCGCTGAAGGAACGTATGCTTCCCCTGATGGAGGGCCGGTTGGTGTTTTTCGCCACGCATCGTTTGCACTGGCTTGAGAATATGGATTACGTGCTGGTTGTTGAAGACGGCCGCGTTGTGGAAAGCGGACGCCCTTGCGAGCTTCTGGCAGCTAATGGTGCGCTATCGAGCCTGGTCAAGCAGATGAGGGGCGGTGATTTCTTGTGAGCAAGGAAAGCTGCGCGCCCAGCCACATGCTCAATCGTCTGATGGGTATTTGGCGTACCGATACGTGGGTGAAGCCGTATTTTAGCCGCTACAAGAAGACCATGCTTGTTTCGCTGGGGCTGGGTGTTCTCACGCTTTTATTCGCAACGCTGCTCATGCTTATGTCGGGATTCCTTATCAGCTATGCCTCGCTGCCGCCCGAAATGGGTCTGTTCTCGCTGTATATCCCCATTGGATTTGTGCAGCTGTTCGGCATCGGTAAGCCGTTCTTCGGTTATTTTGAGCGCCTGGCCAGCCATGATTGGGTGCTGCGTATGACAAGCTCGCTTAGGAAGAAGCTCTACGGCTCCTTTGAGCAAGAGCGCATTGTTGGCGCGCGTTCCTTGCGGATGGGCGAGGCGCTTGGTTTGCTGAGCGAGGATATCTCTCATGTTCAAAATTTGTATCTGCGTACGGTGTTTCCCCTGGTCACCGCATGGGCTGTGGGCGGTCTGGTCGTGATTGCCGTTGGCGCCATGAGCATTCCTTGCGCGATTATGCTGTTTGTGGGGTTTGTCGTGATTGCTGTGCTGCTTCCCCTGCAAGCGCTGCTGGTAAACGGTGCGCGCACCGCGCGGGTCAAGGCGCTCAAGGCCCAGCTGTACGCAAGCGCGTACGATAACGTGATGGGTATTGGCGATTGGGTTTGCGCGCAACGAAAGGAAGATTTTCAGGCTGCCGTGTCCCGCGTGGCGGGGGAGATTGATGGGATCGAGAAGGGGCTCGCGGCATCGTCGCGTCGGCGGGATTTGCTGGTTGACGCATTGTTTTCCCTGATGATTGTGGCGTTGCTGGCATGGGCGGGTGGATTTTTCGGTGCTGCGGATCCAGCGGCGCCTGCAGCGTTTGCCGGTTCGTTGTCGGATAGCCAGCCGGCTACGTGGATTGCTGCCGTTGTGCTGGGCTTCTTCCCGTTGCTCGAGGCGTTTCAACCGCTTTCCGATGCAACCGCTGCTGCTGCGGGGCACTTGGATTCCATCGAACGGCTCAACGCGTTCGAACGACCCGCTGGGGATGAGGGGAGCGACATGTGCCCTGATCCGGTGGGTGTGGATATCTGCCTGGATGGCGTTTCCTTCGCGTACGACGCGCGTGGAGCTGGTGCGGTTGCAGGTGCGGGCGGCGGTGTGACTGTGGACGCAGGTGCGGCTGCTGATGGCATGGCGGGAGCGGACGGCGTTGCGGTTGCAGGTGCGGGCGGCGATGCTGCTGCGGACGCAGGTGCCCCCCTGCTGAGTGGCGTATCGCTTACCATCGAGCGCGGGCAGAAAGTTGCGATTCTAGGCGCGAGCGGCTCGGGTAAATCAACGTTGCTGCATTTGATCCGAGGCGATCTTGCGTCAAGTTGTGGTGCGGTTACTTTGGGCGGCGTCCCCACGGCCCAGCTTAATGCTGCAGGCTGTATCCACCAATACGTAGGATATATGCAGCAAAGCTCGTATCTGTTTGCGCAGACATTGAGGGGAAATCTTAAGGTTGGAAATCCAAAAGTGACGGACGACCAGGCAATTAAGGCTTTGCAAGAAGTTTGTCTGCAGCCCCTTTTGGACCGCCTCCCCGATGGACTGGACACGTCTGTCGATGAATCCGGCCTGAGGTTTTCGGGGGGCGAGCGTCAAAGAATAGCGCTGGCGCGATTGCTGTTGGCGCAAACGCCCGTGGTGCTGCTTGATGAGCCCACCGTGAGTCTTGACCCGATTACCGAGTCGAAGCTGCTTGATACGATTTTCGATGTTTTAGCTAATCGCACGGTGATTATGGTTACTCATCACCTTTGCGGGATTGAGCGCATGGATCGCGTCTTGCTTGTTCAAGACGGCCGCATTCTTCTCGACGGCAGCCCGCAAGAGCTCGCGCAAAGCAGCGAACTGTTCCAGCGTCTGCTTGCTTTCGACCGTGGGTTGGAGCTATAGGTGAAAAAGTGACGGGGTCTTTTTCACATTTGGCGGTTCGTTGCATGCCCGTGGCGGCGGCACGGGATTCGCTGAACGGACTTCGCTTGGATAATGCTTCTTCTGGTTTGCGACTTGCTCAACTTATCGAAAGCGTCGCACGTCGGCTCATTCCCTTGCCGCCGTTTTTTCTGTTGGCTCAGCAGTGCAAGCGGAATGGCGGGCGGAAATGTGAAAAAGACCCCGTCACTTTTTAACATGCGGAGATTCGGCGTGCTCATTGCGGCTTGATTGTGATACACTGCACAGGCAATTGAATAAGGTGTGCCCTGGTTCGGCTCGCTGCGGCTTTTTGCCGCTTCGATAACGATATGAGGAAGACTGCCAAGCAAAGCGCGAAAAGCGCCACGTTTGGCAGTCTTTTTTATTTGCAACGCGCCAGCGCTGCACGGGGTACGCTCTTCAACAGGGAAAACGTTGACGAGAAAGGGTTTCTCGCATGTACTTGACGGTTGATAATTACGATTCATTCACAGCTATGCTGGTAAGTTATTTTACCGAGCTAGGCGCAGATGTGCTTACGCTGCGCAACGATGACGTTGATGCTGCTTTGGTGCGTACGCTGCATCAGACAGGCAATTTAGAGGGGATCATCATTTCCCCCGGCCCTAAAAACCCTGATGACTGCGGCAATTGCAAGGAGATTGTCCAATGGGCGGCTGCCCAGCAGGTGCCTTTGCTGGGTGTGTGTTTGGGGCATCAGATTCTTGCAAACGTCTACGGCGCGCACGTGACGCGGGGGCATCGTCCGATGCACGGAAAGGTATCGTCGCTGCACGCGAATGGCAAGGGGTTGTTTGCCGGGCTGCCGTGCGAATTTCCCGTTACGCGTTATCATTCGCTGGTTGTTCAGGAGGACACCTTGCCGCCGTTTCTGCAGGTAGATGCACATACGGAAGATGGTGCGGTTATGGCGCTTCGTCATTCTGACCTGCCGCTTTACGGTGTGCAGTTTCATCCCGAGGCAGCGCGCACGCGCTATGGGCGCGAGCTGATTGCGAACTTCATGGACGTATGCGTCGGCGTCTCTGCGGCGGACATCGGGAACGCAGCAGGTGCCGGGGACGCAACGGATGTTGGGGACGCAACGGATGTTGGGGAGGCGGCTGGTCAAGGCGCCGGGGAAGGCATGAGCGGCGGGGAAGCGACCGGCGCTGAGTGGGTGTGCTTGAGCGAGGACGCCGCCAAGCGTGCAACAGAAAAGGAAGTGCTATATGTCTAATGATTCCAGCACGCTTAATCAGATAACACCTGATGACGGCTTCTTTTTTGGCATTGGCGTCTTTGAAACCATCGCACTCGAGCAGGGTGTGCCTATCTTTTTTCGCGAGCATCTTGCACGCATGATGGTTTCGCTTGAGCGTTTGGGTATTACTGCTGAGCCGCTTGAGCTGGTGGACCTTGCGCGTAACGCGTGCCAGGGCAATGCAGTCGCGGGTAGCAAGGTGCTCAAGCTGGTTGTAACGGAGAAGAACCGCTTTGCCACGGTGCGTGCGAACGCGTATAACGATGCGCGCCGCGCCGCTGGTTTTACGTGCGAGTTCAGCGAAGTGTGTCGAAACGAGACATCGCCGCTGGTGGCAATGAAGACCCTCAACTACGGCGATTGCATTTTGCAAAAACGTGCTGCTACTGCGCGCGGCATTGACGAGCCGCTCTTTTTGAACACAAAAGGCCAGGTGGCGGAAGGGGCGACAAGCAACATCTTCGCCGTGATCCAAGGCGAAGTGGTTACACCGCCGGTGTCGTGCGGGCTGCTTCCCGGTGTTATGCGTGACTTTGCGTTGCGCGTTACGGGAGCAAAAGAGCGTCCTCTCTCGCCCGAAGAGCTCATGCAGGCAGATGAAGTATTTCTGACGAACTCCCTGATGGGAGCAATGCCAGTGCGCAGCATTGATGGCCAGAGCATTGCGTGCGACGGGGATTGCGCAAAAGCGCAGCAGGCAGCGCAACGCGTGGCGCAGCAAACGTTGCACGAGGTGGCGCGCCAGGTAAACAAGGCGTATCGGGAAGAAGTACGTGCGATGTGCGCGCGCTGGAAACAGGAGGAAGATCCATGGGATCAACTGTTTGGGAGGTAAGCGGTTATAAGCCGTTGAGCGCTGTTTTCGAATTGCTGAAGGATAATGATCAAGTTGCGTTCTTGGATTCATCGGAGCAGGGTGAACAGGGGAAATTCTCGATTGTTGGGTGTAAGCCGTTTCTTGCCATTGAGCAGGTTGACGGCCGGTGTTTGGTGAACGGCGCGCCGCGAAACGCCGCTTTCTTCGATGTGCTGGATGACGCGCTGCGCACGCATCAAGAGCCCAATGAAACGCACCTTCCCCTGATAGGGGGCGCGTTGGGATACCTCGGTTATGATTTCGGACGTGCATTGAACGGGATGTCAACCCGTCATGCGCCGTTCGGCGAGTCGGATGCTTGCGGGGCGGAGGGCGCTCTTGGCGTCGACAAGGTTTCTGCTGCTGAGGCTTCGGATGCTTCGGGCCCTGCAGCCCCTGTGATCCCTTGCGCACCTGCCATGCCCGAGGCGCAGATGGTGTTCTACGACGTGCTGCTCATTGAGGACCATGAACAGCAAAAACTCTACGCCAGTGCACAAGGTCAGACCGTTTCCGCTGATGAAGCGCGTGCGTGGATAGAGTCTCTCGTGGCTTCTGCGGTTTCTGCTCCCGTGCCTTCGCGCGGCTCAACGCTGGCGAAATTCACCTCGCGCTTTACCGAGCAGGATTACCAGCAGGCGCTTGACCGTATGGTGGAATACATGCTGGACGGTCACATTTACGTGGCAAACATGACGCAGCAGCTCACTATGGATGCGCCGCAGCCGCCTTACGATGTGTACCGCTACCTGCGCACCTTCAACCCCGCGCCGTTTTCGGCGTATCTGCGCGGTCCCGGGTTCGATGTGTGCTGCTCAAGCATGGAGCGGTTCTTGTTCGTGCGCGATGGTCATGCGGTAACGCGGCCGATCAAAGGCACGCGGCCGCGCGGGAAAACGCCCGATGAAGATGCGCGCAATCGCGAGGAGCTCTTTGCCAGCCCGAAAGACAATAGCGAGCTTCTGATGATTGTGGATTTGGAGCGAAACGATCTGTCGCTTTCGTGCGAGCCGGGCACGGTGTATACGCATCCCGAGTTTATCGTGGAAACGTATCCAACGGTGTTTCACCTGGTCGCAACGGTGGAAGGATGGCTTCGCGAAGATGCGACGGCGCTTGATGTGGTGCGTAACGCTTTTCCCGGTGGTTCGATTACCGGTGCGCCGAAGATTCGTGCGATGGAAATTATCGACGAGCTGGAACGCAGCGCGCGCGGCTTATATACCGGAAGCATCGGCTATTTTTCGAATGCGGGCGACTGCGATTTGAATGTGGTCATTCGCACGCTGGTCTGTCGCGATGGCGTGGCCACGTTGGGTGTGGGCGGCGGCATTACCGCTGAATCGGATTTCGATTTCGAGTACCAGGAAACGCTGCAGAAGGCGTATGCACTGCGTGAAGCGGTAGGGTCTGTGGAGGTCACGCAGGGCTAACGCATGAAGCTGGCATGCCGGAAGGCTTGCGCAGGATGAGTGGATTTACGTGCGAGTCTTACTGGGTGTGCGGTTGCCCCGAATGGGGGGAAACCGCACAAAATGCCAGGTTGAAGCGTTATTTGCTAGCGAACAATCAGCACGGGGCAGCTGGCAGCTTCGCTTACTTCGCGACCAACGCTGCCCAGCATGATTTCCTTGATGCCGCTCAAGCCGCGCGAGCCCATGACAATCAGGTCGGCATTGCTGTCGCGTGCTTCGCTGATGATTTCGGCCGCTGGCTCGCCGCAGCGAACCTTGCTCTTGGCGCTCCATCCCAGGCGCTGCAGTGTTGTGGCGCCTTCTTCGCTGGTCTCTTGCGCACGACGCTCGCCCAGCTCATTGCCTGCAACGGAAACGCTCAGCACGGTCGTGTCGGTCACGCCGCTCTTGTCCAATGCTGCGGCGGCGAACTCAAGCGCATCGGCGGCGCAGGGCGAGCCATCGGTGGCAAAAAGCACGCGCTTCGGCGCTTTCGTCTGCGCAAGCTCTGCTTCGATGGCGTCTTCTACCACTGCTTGATTGATGCGGGCGGCGTCCAGCGCGCGGTTGCGGAAGTAAACGCCCCAGTTCACACCCAGGCAAATCAGATTCAGGAAGTATACGATAAGCACCCAGCTCAGCGTGCCCGAGCAGAATTTTGCCGCAATGCCGGCGAAATAGCCCACGGTGATAAGCGCCAGGAATTGCCAGCTGGTGCCTGCGGCAGTGCGTGCATGGTAGCTCTTCAGCGCGTTTGTGGGCCATGAAAGGCCGAAGCAGACAAGCATGGCGGCTTCAAGTATTTCGGTAAGCATGTGATTCTCCCTGTTCTTTTTTTGTGCATCGTGCAGTTGGCGTCCTGTCCGTGCCTTCGTGTGAAGTCTTTCACAGTTTCGCACGTTTTTCATGCGATACGCAGGCAGTATGGTTTGCGGTTGTGCACGTGCGCTCTTTTTTATCCTGCTGAGTGTAGGTCTCTTCGCTATGCTTTTCAAATATTAAAACATGATAATTTAATACTTATTTGTTATGAATTTATCGTGCAATCGTGCGCTTTGCATTAGGAACGGGCAACGCGCGCGTACCATGGGGCCATGGATAGAAATCAGATGGAATATTTTTTGGATATCGCGGAGACGCAGCACATGACAAAAAGTGCGCAGCGGCTTCACGTGGCGCAGCCTGCGCTCAGCCGGTCAATGGCGAAACTCGAAGATGAGCTGGGGGTACAGCTTTTTCGCCGTGTGGGTCGCGGGCTTTCGCTGACCGATGAGGGATGGTTGCTGAAAAAGCAGCTGGCGCCTATTGTGCGTGACATTCATCGTACGGAGAGCATGTTCGACGATATCCGCCGCACGCGGGCAAGTGAGATTCGCGTTCGCGTGGAGGCTGGGTCGCGTATTGCATCGCAGGCGCTGGCGCTGTGGATGACCGAGAATCCGCAGAGTCGTTTGGCGCTGGCGCAGAATTCGCTTTTTCAGGATGACGCGCATGTGGTTATTGCATCGGAGCCGCTCCAAGACTGCGCTTCGAGCAGGTGTTATACCGAACGCGTCATGTTGGCTGCGCCTGCTTCGGTAACATTTGGCGCGAATGCGGTGGAGCTTTCGGAGCTTGAGCAGCTTTCGTTTGTGTCATTGTCTTCGACCACGGGGTTCAGCCGGTTCGTGTCAGAGATGTGCGCCCGCGCAAAGTTCCAACCGCGCATTGCGCTGGAAAGCGACAACCCCAGCGTGGTGCGCGAGATGATCGGGCTGGGGCTGGGCGTTGGCTTTTGGCCTGAGAAAAGCTGGGGCCCGCTTGAGGGGGATGCCGTGGTGCTGCACCCTCTTGCAAATGGTGCCGCGCGCAGCGTGTACGTGAGCTTGTCGGAGCTGGGCGCCATGAATAACCAGGCGGTGGTGCTGTTCGAGCATCTGTGCCGCTTTTTCCGGGAAGCGTTTTGCGCGTAGAGGCGGGTGTAATAATCTCCCCTTGTTTTCCCTGATAGTTAGGCTGCGAGCCAATCGTTGTTGGATACGGGCACGTCGGTTTTGTCGGCATGTTTCGGGAGCAGCATCGCGTTGCGTTCTTCGGCATCGGCGCAGATTTGATGATCCATCGGTCTTGTCGGCGCATTTTGCGGGAGACTCACTTTTTTCGAATGGGCTTGTTGCAAAATCGTCTTCAATTTCAGGCAAATGTACGATAATCGGTGGTTGGGCTGCGTTTTAAAGCGGGATTTTAAGTTTATTGAGGGATTTTTTTGTTGAACCGAAACAATTCAATACAATAACCCCAGGTCAGAAGTATGCGTTAATTTTGATAGATAATCTAATTATTTTTTGACTACCGATTATCGTCGATTAGCCCGAATTCAACCCCTCTTATTCAACAAGGGGTCATTGAATGTTGGGCTTTAGCCTGCTGATTGCTTCGAATAGTGCCGCAAAGGGGCGAAAGGGTCGGAAAGGCGCGGGTGCATGCGGTGGTGGACTGAGGCGTTTGGCGACACGTGTGCTCTTTCGCGTTGCGTGCTTGGTGGATGGCGGGGTGTGTCGTACAATAGCAGACGCACTCTAAGGGTTTGAAAATGAAGCGCGGCGGAGCGAAGGCGCAAGGCGTTGCGGCGCATAGCGGCATGGGTGCGTGTGCTGCCGAGGCACGGTGTCGGCGCAGGGATGTGCAGCGGCGTTGGGATTGAAACGCGCAGCAGCGTTGACATAAGCGGCAGCGTCGAAGCAAGCAGCAACGCGTTGCCGTTCGTGCTCCTGCGCATCGAGCTGCGCGCCGCATTGCTATACATACGAGAGGGGATCATGGAAGAGATCGAGCAGCAAATTCAGCACTGGAACGAAGAACGCCGTGAAAGTAACACGGTGAGCTATCGCATGACGCATTCGCCGGAGCGTTGTGTGAAATGCGGTCTGTGCATTGCGTTTTGCCCCTGTGACGTGCTGGAAGAAGACGAAAACGGCTATCCGGTGGCGGCGCATCCCGAGCTGTGCGTGGGTTGCACCACGTGCGCGGGAAATTGCCCCACGCGTTCGCTGTCCATCGATGCACTGGGCGACGCGTCATTTGATGAGACCTTTGCCAACGAACCGCGCGCGGAACAGATTAGCAACGACTTGCACCAACAATACGCCGAATGGCAGCGCATCTGCATGGAGAAGCTGGGCCTGCGCTGGCAGCCGGTAGCGGTGAGCCTTATCGATAAAGACGAGCTTCTGCCCGACGCCCCCCTGCCCGCCGAAAACCTGCGCTTCTGCCAGGCGATGATGGCGGCGCGGCGCGGCGCCTCGATCCTTATGCCGCCGTTCAAACATTCTTGTCCCGATGGTACGTCTATTTTCGGCATGACCGGCGTGCCCGAAAAGCTTGCCACCGGTGAGATTTACGTGCTATTCCACAAGCTGGTAAATGCCGAAGCCGCAGCTCAGATGGTGCGTGAGCGCCCCACGCTGCCTGCGCACAGCAAGCGTGCAACGTATGTTGCGCCGCTAAACAAAACGGTGCGCGAGCCCGAGGTTGTGGTATTCACCGGCACACCCGAGCACATGATGTGGCTGTGCATGTCCATGGCGTATTACACCGGCCACCGCTTCGATTTCAAAGCGAGCGGCTACAACTCCATGTGCGTGGAGGCCGTTTTGTACCCCTGGCTTGAGCAGCAGCCCAACATCACGTTCGGCTGTTACGGTTGCCGCGCCGCCACTGACCTGGGCGAAGACATGATGTTCATGGGCGTGCCCGTAAGCGCCATGCCCACCATCGTGAAGGGTCTAACGGAGCTGGCGAAGAAGAGCATCCCCGATTCGCGCAATAAGATTTACGTGCCGCCTATCATGTAGGCTGGCTCGGCGAGGGTGCGCGGTGGTCCCTTCTCCACTTTGTTGCGCCCGAAGCGAATAACGGTAGAGATAGAGAAAGGCCTGTTCATGGCTGACTTATTTACGTTGCGTCCCGCGCGCGAGGAAGATACGGATACGATTAACGCGTATGCCTTGTGGGAGGGCATGGACAACATGCCGTCCATGGAAAATATTACCGTTGCCCAGAGTGCGGCCGGCGACATTGTGGGCTTTTTGCGCGTGGCGCAGGGCGCGAACGGCGTGGTGCATGTGAATCCGGTTGTCACGGTGTCCACGTGGCGCGGGTACGGCGTGGGGCGCGCGCTTATGGACGATGCGCTGCAACGTTTTGGCGAATTGCGCCTGGTGGCGCGCGGTGAATCCGTGGGCTTCTACGAAGCGCTCGGGTATGCGCGCCTTACCTGGGACGACGTTGACAAAGCGGTCGTGGATGATTGCGACCACTGCGCTCTGCGCGCGGAATGCGGGCCTGTTCCTATGGGAAAAACGCGATAGGTTTGTGGGCGTATGTCGTTCTCGTTGGCGAAACAAGTGATTGACCAGGCGGTTCGCGCTTGCATCGGCTGCGGTGCGTGCACGGGCCGCTGTGCCGTGCTAGAGGAACGCGATGCTTCGGGCGCGTTGCTTCCCGTGCGGGAAGGCGGCGCAGACATGACGGTGGGCAGCTTGGCGTCGCTGTTTTCCCTGGTAGAGAACGCGGAAGACGTTGCTGATGTGGCTTCTGCGCACCCGGCGGCCGTTTTCGCGGTGCGCCGCTGCTTCATGTGCGGCTACTGCACGTTGAAATGCCCCACGCACGTGGACGCGCGCGGCATGTTCACGGCACTGCGCGAGCTGTTTGCCCTGGGCGGGGTGGTCGATGGCAGCGGCTTCACCATGACGCAAGTCGATAAGGAATGGCACTGCTTCTCGGCGTATCGCGCGGTGTACGGCATCTGGTACGTGGACTTGCCCCAGATAGAGGACGCGCCTGCCTTAGGCGCCGATACGCTGTTTTTCCCAGGTTGTCCGCTGGCAAGCTATTCTCCCGACTTGACGCGCCAGGCGTTTGCGTGGTTGCAGGAAAACGCGGGCCCCGTGGTGTTCACCGATGCGTGCTGCGGGAGCCCGTTGAAGACGGCGGGTTACGGTGACCGCGCAGATACATATAAGAAATCCCTGATAGAGCGAATGGTTGCTGCGGGAATCAAGCGTGTTGTGTGCGTGTGTCCCGGCTGCGCAGAAGAGCTTGCGTCGGCCGCAACGGCGCAGGGAGCCGCGCTGGAGATGGTCGCGTTGCCGCAGCTTCTGGCCGATGCCGGCGTGCGGGTGAGTGCTGATCGTGTGCGTGAATTGACAGCGCAGGCTGCGGCGGCTGCACAGGAGGCGTCCGGCACAGCGGTCGCGAACAAAGTGGCGACTGCGGGTGCGCTGTCCTGTGCGGGTGAACCTGCGGGTGCGCAACCCGGCGCAACCGAAGCGCAAGATGCATGCGCAGCGGCTTCCGCAGGCGGAAACACAGGAGAAACCGCAGGTGCAGTGCGTATTGCGCCGTTTGATTCGTGCCACGATCGCGAAGGTGTTTTCGGCGGCCCGCTTCGCACGCTTCTTCAGGCGCAAGACGTTCGAGTGGTTGAAATGCTGCATCATGGCGCGAATGCGTTGTGCTGCGGAGGTGCCGGTGCGGTAAGTCTGGTGGACCCCGCCATTAAAGAGCAGCGCATCGATTACCTGCTCAAGGGTGAGGCAGCGCAAACGGGCGCCGAGCTGCTGGTTTCGAATTGTCCCACGTGCACGTATACGGCGGCGCAGAAGCGTCGTGCCGATATAAAAGCGGGATGCGCGGTGAGCAAAGCTGTTCCGTGCAATTATCTGGAGCTCATCTTTCCGGGGCGGTTCGATTGGAATCAGGTGTTTGACCAGCTTGAGGGCATGTGGTCGGGGCAGTATGCCGCCTGGGTTCGCTCGGTTTTGCTGTAGGGCGCTGGGGCTGCTGCAACATGTCGTCGCTGCTGCGGGTTGTGGGAGCAAATCTTCTCCCGTAATCCAGCGCTTCGCAGGGGGAAGCCGCTCGGAAGATTTTGCCACAGGCGGGTGCGCTTCTAGGTGCGTCTTCCGTGTGCGACCCCTTCTCGATTCTCTTCGATGAAAAAAGACCCCCAAATGGGGGTCTACCTGGTGTTATCTACCGGTGTTGTCGCTGCATTTCGGCGGCAGCGAGCAATGTGGCGACTTAGTGCGAGCAGGTGGGTGCATCGGGTGTTTCAATACCCAGTGCACGCGATGCCTCGTTGCGCAGCTCCTCAATGGTCAGCGTGTAGCACGCCAGCGCATCAATCCAGCGGCGCAGGCAGCTGCGACCCTTGTCCGTAAGCGTGAACAGGCGTTTTGCGGAACCTTCTTCGGGGATATCCCAGCGCGACGTTACAAGCCCCGATTCCTCCAGGCGCTTCAGCGTGCGGTACACACCCGTTGCGTCGGGTTTTTTGCCGCCGAACATGGGCGACTTTGCGGCTTCCTGCACAATAACGTATCCGTGCAAGGGCTTCTCTGATTCGGCAAGGATGGCCAAGATGGTCGGTTGAGAAAGGCGATTGAGCGATTTTCCCAGCTCGGCGCACTCTTTCATATCCTCATCGCTTTTCGGATGGCAGGCACCCCACATAGAAACCTCTTTTCTCTGTCGCTTTTATTCGTCTTAAACAACACGTTGCAAGCGTACGATGGTCTGACACAAAAACACATGCTATCTTCCCACAAATAGCGTGCAAGAGCCAATACTTTTTATCAAAAAGAAGAATCTCGGTACTAAAAAGAAGAGCTGGGGCGAAAGCCGAGCGCAGATCGCAGAGCGGCGGCCTCTGCACATCGCCGAATCGTTACCCTGCCTGCCGCAGCGTTTTGCGCGCTACAAAACGATGCGTTGGCTGCGTTATTATTCACGTTTGCTGGTATTTCGCCTGACAGCGCGTGCATCTATCATGAACTCAGGGTCGTAAAACAGGGGAAGTTTTTCGATAAGGGAGGATGATGAAGTATGTATAGCGTACGCGAGAATTACCTGGCGTATCTCAACCACGAGACAACGGATTGGGTTCCTTGTTTTGCTGCGGATCAGTACATTCTTGGCAGCCAGCTGGAGTATTGGGAGAACGGCCCGCTTGCAGGCGGCCGGGATGGCTTTGGATGCAACTGGATTCCAACTTCGTCGGCAGCAGGTCAACCGGCTCTTGACCCCGAGCTTATCCCGCTGGATGACGTGTGTGATTGGGAGGACAAAGTTCGTTTTCCCGACTTAGACGCCATCGACTGGAAGGCTTTCGCGGAACAGCAGCTTGCTGGCAAGGATCGCAACGAGCGTGTTTTTGAATACCACACGTGGAACTCGGTGTTTCTGCGTTTGACGCACCTTCTGAGCTTCGAAGATGCCCTGTGCGCTTTCTATGAGGAGCCTGAAGCAACGTATGCCTTGTGCATGGCAATCGCCGACTACAAGGTTCGTCTGCTTGAGCGCGTTGCGGAATACCTGAAGCCCGATGCATACGTCCATTACGATGACGTGGCAACCAGTCGTTCGCTGTTCATGTCTCCCGAGATTTACCGTCAGTTTATCAAGCCTGCTCACACCCGCATGAACGAGGCGGCAAAGCAGCTGGGAATTATTCCCGAGATACATATTTGCGGTCATTGCGAGGATATTCTTCCCGATGTTATTGAAGAAGGGTCCGTGGCATGGCAAGCAGCTCAGCCGATAAATGACATTTGCAACATTATTGAGACCTTGGGCGACAAGCTTTCCGTCATGGGCGGCTACGACACTCAGGGAGCCCCAGGTCAGGATGATGCGACCGATGAGCTCACGTGCTCTGAAGTACAGCGCTGCCTGAATGAATACGGCAAGTACGGTCACTCCTACGGTTTCCAAGGCTTCAAGCTGAGCAATATGCGTGACCCAGTTATGGCTGGGGAAGTGGTACGGTATCGCCAGCTGTTGCCCACTTATGGCGCAGCAAGCGCAGGGAAGGCTTAAACCTTACAAGTTCAGCAGTCGAGCAGAGAGCAATAGATGCAGCACTTCATCGGGGTCATCCAGGTGAAGTGCTGTTATTTTATTGATGCGCTCGATTCTTCGAAGAAGCGATGTTCTATGAATGAACAGGGCTTTTGCCGTGGGCGTGGGGCTTTGGTTATTGCGCAGGAAGCTTACAAGTGTCGGGGCGTACGCGGTGCCATTCTGCTCGTCGTGCCTGATCAGGTCCAGCAAAGCGGGGTGGCACAGCTGGCGCTTTTCAAGGGTTCCCGTGCCGTAGCGGAGTAAATGGGCAAGGCTGTAATCAGCGAATCGATAATGCCAAAGGGAAGGATCAATCGTGCCTCCCAGTTCAAGTGCCATGTGCGCTTCTTCTCGGTGGGCATGCAGGCTTGCAACGGTGCTGAAGGGCCGACTTTCTCCCGCTTTGCAGGCGTAATCGCGGCATAGGTCGGAAATCGTTTTGCTTACGCAGGCGATCGCTTCGCGTTTTGGAATGTTCGAGCGTTGCATTAGGCTTAGATTTACAATCCAGGTAATCTCTTGGAGCTTTGTGAGCGCGATGGTGCCGGATAAAGTCCTTTCCAGCTGCCGTCCCAAATAGCTTGCCGCGCTGTTCCAGGGCGCGTTTTTCTCCAGGGCAAATATCACAACCAGCAGATTGTCTGTGGCATTCCAGCCGCAAGGTGTCAAATAGGCTGCAAGATTCGCATCGGGAACGGCGCCGGGCTGCTCGCAAAGCGTTCGAAACAACTGTCTAAGGGTTGCGTACTTGCTCCCCATTGACTTCAGGTCTCTTGAGTAAGCAAGCGCGCGACTGATATAGGATGCAAAATGAGCAATAAGTTGCTCTTCTCCGCTGCTCAGACGTTCTGAATCTTGTATGCGGGTTACGAGTCGAGCCGTATAGGCCCCATCAAAGTGGAAGTTGATGCAATGGTACAGAAGGCCATTTGCATCGTGGTAATAGAAGGGGTCTGTTTTTTGGGCCGCATCATGGTAATCCTCATCAAGCTGCAGATTCTCGGCAGAAGAAGCAGGGGGCACGTTGGAATCCGGGTCTTGATTGTCAATGACGTACTCGGACGTTTTCATCAAAAGGTTCAGATTTGCATCAAAAAGGGCGAAAGGATGAGGAAGAATGCTGGCTCCAATGTCGGCAAGTTCGCTTACCGGGCGCTCGTCGATAATGGTGTCTTTCAGCTGGGCGTCCCAGCGATCAAGGTTGCGAAGAATGTCGTAGAACGGTGCACACTCGTTTTCGTCTCCCAACGAACCAGGAAGAACCGCCAGGGCGTACTGCCCTGTTTTCGGCTTCCGATACCTTGCACCCAGGGGAACAAGGTATAGGCTCCTGGAAGCACAGGGCTTGTTAGAGTATCGCCGCACCTGCTCAACAACGCAGTCCTTGGATCCATCAATCTTGACGCCGCGCAATCCGGCGCGTTCAAGGCATGCTTCGATCATTCCAGCTGTTACAATCATGCTTTCTCCTTGAACGATGTCAAATCTGTATTGAGTTCGCGTACTGCGGGGTGGAAGAAAGGGATGCTCGCTCCCTTAGCTAAAGAGCGGGAAAATGCCCTGCTTCATGATGGTTGCAAGTCCCCACGCCAATAGGAACATTATAAGAATTCGAATCCATTTCATGGTGCTTTGTTTCATAAAGGGCTCCTTAGTTTGGTTTTTCTAGCTGTTCATCAGGGTGTTTAGCGAAATAATAAGACGAAAACGCGTCATTGGATCGTCTAAATCAATGGGAACGATTTCTTGAATGCGTGTTAATCGGTTTCGTAGCGTGTTGCGATGCAAAAACATGGCTTTTGAGACAGCGGCTATGTTTCGTTCGTAAGACAAATAGAAGAAAAGGGTTTCGCAGAATGCCGTATTGTTCTTTTTGTCGTATTCGTTAAGGACGTCTACTTCATAGCAGAGGGGTACTTTTGAATAGCAAAAATCTGCCAGCAGTTTTGGCAACATGGCATCGCAGCTTACGACGCGCGGAGTGGGATCGGACTCAATCATTTCCTCAATCAGCAGATTTTGGTCGTAGTGTTCAGGAAGCTGATCAAAGCTGAGAAAGCGCTTGCTTACCACGAGAACGCGGCGAAGAGAAGTGCAGCATCGATTTAGATGTTCTCTGAATTCGTCGACGTCAACACCTTGCGTGCGAAAAACAACAATAGCCCGGTCTTTGTAAT
The DNA here is from genome assembly GCA_934631995.1 of uncultured Eggerthellaceae bacterium. Classification (GTDB taxonomy): domain Bacteria; phylum Actinomycetota; class Coriobacteriia; order Coriobacteriales; family Eggerthellaceae; genus CAKUOV01. The sequence goes on along the minus strand of CAKTYF010000014.1, from coordinate 7,515 downwards.
AGAAAGCATGACTGTCGTGTTTGCTTTCTAGAAGGCCCACAACTCTCATGTGCAGCATGTGGTTATTAAGCTCATCTTGTGCGAATTTGACCGTTACAATGGTGAAGTCAGAGCGAAGGGGCCAGTGCGTTTCCTCCATAAGCTTAGTGGCAATTTTTTGCCTGCTGGTGATATGGCCGCCAATAACCTGAGCGATAAAGTTGTTCTGCGAGTTCGTGATACCTGAAAGAGTGTTGCGGGATGCCACAAGTGGTAGCAGCATTTTTCCTAGTTCTTCGGCTATTTCGGTCTCGCAATAACCTAAATCATTATGGGTGTCGATAATAAAAAAATAGCCCACCAATTGATTTCGGTAACGTAGCGGCTTTGCGATGATTTTCATAGTGAAAACTTCCGACTCCAAATGAGCCGCCCGCGGAAGATTCGTGATGCGTTGGAATTCACCGGTTCGATTGAGCGCTTCCACTATGCTAATAGGGTACCAGCCGTCATGAAGCATTTGATAGTGCCAAGTCGCGCTTATTTCGTTCATTTCGTAGGCAATATGAGACACCATGCGCCAATTGGCGTCCGCGATGTACATGGGGCGAGGAACAAATTGAGAGGTCTCATCAAGTATTTCCTGGTAGGATGCATCGGATACTAACAGCTCGTTGATGTTATCGTGCCAGGTGCGGTATTTCTCCACTTCTGTTACCAGATATTCGAACAAGCTATCCGGGTCTGTTTCATCGTCGATAATGATGCGCGGAATGCCTTTGCACAGATCGGATAAGCGCTCTGGGACTATGCAGCCGAAGCCTCCTTCAGCCTTGTGCATTAAGGTGGGAAGCTCGTATTCTTCTTCTACGAAGTAAAGAAAACCTGCGTGGCTGGCAAAACGGGGCGAAGCGATACTGATCCATTGAATTTTCAAGGGTACTGCATGCTCATCTGCGATGTAGGCATTAGCATCCTTTTTCAAGATTTTATGGTAGATGTATCGTATGGAAAGATTCATGGCGATCCAACCCCCTGTTATCAGATCGACCTGTCGGTTTGCCTCCTTGAACCATTCAAGGCAAGGATAAACCGCGCTATTCCATCATACACGGTTTTCAACAGATTGCTACTGTGCACTAATGCACAATTTGATGGCAACCAATGCATCGTTATTGCCTAGTGTGCTCCGATTTGGGTGGTCCATTGTGCGCATCTGCACAATGAAGAGGGCAGAAAATAACACCAGGTGACCTTTTGAATTTCGTTTTTCCTCCCTATTATTCGCAACTAGAGGGGTGCGCCGATCAAGGCGCTCTAAACAAAGGAAAGGGGAACTACATGAGTACTGAAACTCCTGCTGTTGAAGTACAGCAAAAGAAGCCCTTGTCGAAGGCGCTGAAGGTTTTCTTCGGTGTTGGCGACTTTGGTTTCAACTTGATGAGTAGTGTAGAAACGTATTATTTCGTATTCTTCTTAACGAACTTTGCCATGTTTGATGCGCCCACTGCCGCGCTGGTTTCTGGCGTAGGTTCCACGGTGGATGCTATCTTGGGCTGGATGTACGGCGGCTTTATCAATTCTTTGAAGCCCATGAAGTGGGGTCGTTATCGTTCTTGGCTGCTTGTGCTGCCGTGGGTCGTTCCCATTCTGTTCTGCCTTGAGTTCACTCGCCTGAGTGATAACACGGCCATTGCTGCAGCGCTTATCATCTTCTTCAACGTTGTTTCTCATGCGGCTTGGGACTTCCCGTATGTATCCAACATTGCAATGATTTCTGTTGCGGCAACTTCTCCCGAAGATCGTTCGCGCATGGCATCTACCCGCGGTATGTGGTCGAACGCCTCGAAGATTTTCTTCGGTTACATCATGACGGGCCTGCTGCCTATTGGCGCAAGCTTGTTCGGTCAAGCTAACCAGTATGCTTTCGGTGCGTTTGTCATGGGCGTTTGCTTTGCGATTCTTTACTTCGTGCACTTTAAGATGTTCAAGGGCTACGAAAAAGAATACACCAAAGAAGAGCTGGCAAACTACAAGCGCGACAGCAACGATGCCGGTCGTACTACGTTCCGCGATTTGGGCCGTGCCCTTGTTTCCAATCCTCCGCTGGTGTTCCTGCTTTTGGCGGACATTGCTAAGTGGGTTTTCAACTTCACTTGCTCGGGCGTAGCTGCCTACTACTTCACGTACGTTGCTTTTGATCCCGCATTGCTGGCTACCTACATTTTCGTTTCAAACATTGCTTGCGTGGTGGGTGCTTATCTGTCCGCTCCTATCTCTCGTCTGTTGAAGTCCGCTCGTAACGCTATGATTGCTGCCTTCGCCTTTATGGCAGTAATGATGCTCGTTGCTTACTTCAATCTGTTCAACCCGATGATGGTCATTGTCTTTATGTCCCTGTCTCTTCTGGGCTATGGCATTACCTACTCTTGCTCCACTGCTATGTATGCCGATACCGTTGTGTACAACGAATGGAAGAATCGCACGAACGCTGCTGGTTGGATCAACGGCCTTCAGCTCTTCCCCTTGAAGATTGGCTTCATGGCGCGCGGTATCCTGATTCCCTTCGTGCTTGCTGCCGTTGGTTTCACCACTGCCGCCGACATGGCTCCGTTCACGGTAGCTGGCGCAACGCTTACTGCTGAGTACGTTGCTTTCCAGCAGGGTTTGGGCATTGCATTCATGCTTATCCCCACTGCTCTGGTAGTTCTGGCCGCCATCTTGCTTCTTGTTGGCTATCACCTGACTCCTGCAAAGTTGAAGGAATATCAGGCTGAGATCAACGCTCGCAAAGCTGCTGCGAATACCGAGAAATAAGTAGTTTCGGGAGAATCTCAATAGGTGAATCGATTGCGCTCCCAAGGTAACAAGGGAGCGCAATTTTGAAATCGATGAAAAGGAGAAAAAATGCTTACACCTCGCGAAAACCTCCAGGAGGTCATGAAGGGCGGCAAGCCCGAACGCTTCGTTAAGCAGTACGAGGCATTCAACATTGTTATGACGGCAACGCATCGCGCTCGCAACAACCCGAAGCCGGGTGAGCTCAACGTAGTCAACAACTGGGGCGTTACTGTTTCTTGGGCTGATGGTCAGCCGGGTGCTTTCCCTGTGCATACTCCCGAGCTCATTGTTTGCAAGGACATTGAGGATTGGAAAGAGTATGTAAAGAAGCCTTCGTTGAAACTGCCTGAATCCGAATGGGAGAAGGATATTGAGGCGTTTGAGAAGATCGATCGCAAGTCCCAATACGCCATGCCTTTCGTGGCTCCTGGCATATTTGAGATGTGCCATTATTTGGGCGAGATTTCCAACGTTTGTGCTGCTTTCTACGAGTGCCCCGATGAGTTGAAAGAGCTTATCAAGTACATCACTGAATTCGAGCTTGAACTGGCTGAAGTCACGTGCGATCATCTGAACCCCGACGGATTGTTCCATCATGATGACTGGGGCACCCAGATTTCCACCTTCATGTCTCCTGAGATGTTCGAGGAATTTTTGCTTGATTCCTACAAGGAGGTTTACGGCTATTGGAAGAGTCGCGGTGTGGAGCTTATTGTGCATCACTCCGACTCTTACGGAGAAACTCTGGTTCCCTATATGATTGAAATGGGTATTGATATCTGGCAGGGCGTCATGAGCACTAACGATATTCCTATGCTCATTGAGAAGTACGGCAAGGACATTACCTTCATGGGCGGTATTGACTCGGCTAAGGTTGACTACGCGGGTTGGACTCGTGAAGTTATAGATGCCGAGGTCAAAAAGGCATGCGACTGGTGTGGTCCTTTGTATTACGTTCCTGGTGCGTCGCAAGGTTTGGGCGTTTCTACGTTCCCGGGTGTGTACGATTACATGGACGAGGCTATTGACAATTACTCTAAGGTTTACTGGAAAGAGCATAATCTGTAATCGCTGATTTAGCCGAAGAACACCATTCAAGCAGGGGAGCAGTCCGAATAAGGGCTGCTCCCCTGCTTGTGCGCTTGGACGAAGCTTTCCTTGGTTGAGCAGATGGAAGAAATGCGGCATTGTGCGGTGTTCGATTTCCTAGAGTGCTTCTTGTTTGCGCAGATGAACCGCCGAAAATATTTTTTGCAGATGCGAGTGAATCGACCTCTGCTTTCTATGCGTCGTGCTTTTCTCGACCCTCTTCCACCATGTGAATGAGCTCGTTTTGCGTGTGGATATCAAGCTTACGATAGATATGGGCTATATGGGTCTTTGCCGTGCTGCGCGATATGCAAAGTTTGTCTTGAATGTAGCTCGCATTGTAATTCTTGGCAAGGAAAAACAGTACTTCAGTTTCTCGGCGCGAGAGCAGATAACAGTTGGCTATTTCTTCGCAACGGTTGGTGAACCAGCCCGTTTTCCGCTCTCCGTCGCGCGTATCGTTTTTGACTTCAGCAAAGAAGCTGTCCAAATTATTCAATGGAAGCTGTTTTTCCGAGGCTTCGCTTGCCTGGTCGGGTCCCTTGTTTGATTCGTGCAGCACGTGCGCGCGTTCGGGCTCAAGCAATGTGGTCTGGGGCGAATCGGTTGCACGATCGTCTTCGGCGGGGTTGTCCGGCGCAATGTGTTGTTCGTTTCTATCGTTGATTTGGGCAATCATGCTGTTACTCGTTCGTTTTGAGGGAAGGAACATGCGCTTGATGTCTTGAATGCTGGGCATCAAGCTGTACCCCAAAAGCAGCATAAAAATCAAGATGGCGGGATAAGTGATGTGATCGATTGCAGGTAATAGGGAAGAAAGCTCTAAATGAATGAAAGTCGATTCAGCTAAAAGCCCGATGCTCATAAATGCTTCAGCAACTGCAAAGACAAAAATGGGAGAAAGTCGGAATTCCTGAGAGAGCTGGCCAAAGTAAGCCCAAAGAGTCGAAGCAAGCGCGAGCATACCGGCAAGGACGATAGAGGACGGGATAATGGATCCATTGGGGTCGATGCTGGGGATGAACAGTGCGGCGAAAGCAACAAAGGGAACAATCGGCCGAAGCAAATCATTCCAGCTGCTGCTTGCGCCAACGGAGAACGAAACCATCATGAAGACAAGGGATATAACGGTCCCAACCGTGAGCACAAAAGGGAGCAGGGTAAGGGGAGATTGCTCCAATGCGGTGTTGAGGCTTGCAGTACGAAAAGCGCCAAGCACTGCTCCGAAAAGCAGGGCGGGTGGTGCAAGGTGCAACATGAACCCAGGTTTTTTCACGGGAAGCGGGTTGAAGATAGGCACCGCATGGCGCACAACATAGGATTCTGGAGTCAAAAGCCACAACAGGGGAAGTTCGATAACGGGTAAGAGCGCGGCAGCAACAAGCTGCAGATCGGTCGAAACAAATCGTCCGATAAGGATATAAACGGTGATTGAAATAACTATGGCAATCATCGAGTTGAAGAAGATGGTCGCCGTATTCTCGCGACTAAAAGCAATGCCGATAAAGAGCACAAGAACGGCTGAACCCAATGCAGACAAAAGTGCTGCCGAATAAATAATCAGCGGATTTCCAAGAGTACCCGATACATTTAGTAAGATTGTTCCGCAGCTTGCTAAGATGGTGGCAACCACAGCAAAGCGTTTGGCGGTATATATGGGCAAGAAACGCTGGTCGGTAATTGCGGCGCAAATCATTGCCGTCGCAAAACAGGTGAGAAATGTTGTCCTAAAGGTGAAATCGGATACGGTGGAGGCTTGCTCGGGACTGCCGAAACCATAAAGGATGCAGAAAACCCATGCTACATTCAGCCCCAATGCAATGCAATGAGCACTCAAGTCGCCTTGAATTCCCTTATTTATTTTATCTTCAACGGTAATTGTGATGCGTTTTGACAGCAACCCCATGCGATCCCCTTCGGCGAAATAGCCAATTCTCCCAAGGCTAGTTTACCGCTCCCCAAAGTTGGATTCAAGACGTTCGCATTAGTGCGATTCGGCAGCTTGAATCATGCCGTTTATTATAGCCGAAAACACTTTTCTTGAGAACAGAACGATGTCCTTGAACTGCGGAAATATAAAAATCATACCGATAGGACGATAAGGGTGTTGCAAAAATTGTCCCTTTTATCCGAGGGCCTTTTTCGGAAAGAGAATAAGGTGTTTTTACGGTCTTGTTACGGGTCGCTTTTGCGGCACGATGCAATGAATTACCACTGCACAACACTGCAGCGGCGATCTTTGCGGGGAGCGTGCGTTGCAAAAAGAAAATGGTATTGATCGAGAGGAAACATCATGTGCTTTAGACCAGCAGAAGCAGGCGCCGGTTCCGGCGTTAATCAGTGTCCGGAATGCGGTAGGACTCTTCAGGCTATTGGCGGTATTCAGCTGAAGTCATGCCCGTTTTGCAAATGTGATTTCACTCCGTATTTAGACGGCACGAAGCCGTTGCCCGACGCTCCGGCCCCCGCTGCACCCAGCGCACCTGCTCCCGCAGCGCCCGCGGCACCTGCCGCGCCAAAGCCTCCCACGGCTTAGGATTGCTCTGCGCAACGCGGATTTTCAGGGAGGCGTTTGCTCCTCCCGACAAGTAGTGCTTTTCATCGCGCTAAGCGATGTTTTGCAAAGGTAAACAAGGAAGAAAGAAGGAGAACATGGCATACGGAAAGCAGTGGCAGACCGTCATGGACGACGGTACTGTTGTAACCCGCTCCAACACTTGGTCACCTCCGGGAAGCCATCCCGTCGGATACGGCGTGAAGGTTATCACGAAAGATGGGGAATTGATTCGCGTGGAGGGCGACGATGATAACCCCATTACCACGGGCCGCGTTAACGCTATGAACCTGGCACTTCGCGAGTATACGTATGCGCCGTCGCGCATCATCTACCCCATGAAGCGCGATCCCAAAGACCGCGGCAAAATGAAGTGGGAGCGCACCACGTGGGATGAAGCGATTGACACCATCTGCGAAAAGGTTCGCTATTTCCAGGAGAATTACGGCCCTGAGTCCATTGTTTGCTTTGGCGGCACCGGTCGCGAGGCTTGCATCTTCTATTATGCCTTGACGTTCTCGGTTTTGCAGTCTCCTAACTGCTGCTACACCCAGTCTGGTTGGTCGTGCTACGGTCCGCGTTGCTCCATTTCCGACTACGTTTTGGGCGCAGGCTATCCCGAACTTGACTACGCGGGACACTTGCCTGGTAGCTATAACGATCCTCGTTACACGCTTCCCAAGTGGGTTGTTGTTTGGGGTAAAGAGCCGCTGCCTTCCAACGGCGACGGTTTCTTCGGTCACTGCTTGGTTGACATGATGAAGCTTGGCACGAAGATCATCTCTATCGACCCTCGCGTTACGTGGGTGGGTGCTCACAACGGCAACATCAACTTGCAGGTTCGTCCTCAAACCGACACGTGCTTGGCCCTGGGCATCATGAACCTTCTGTTCGAGAACGACGAGTACGATCACGAGTTCGCCGAGAAGTGGATTTTCGGCCTTGACGACATCAAGGCTCGCGCGGCTGAATATCCCGTGGAGAAGGTCTCCGAGATTACCACGGTTCCTGTTGAGGATATCAAGCGCGTGGCCCACATCATTGGTACTGAG
>CAKTYF010000013.1 GCA_934631995.1 uncultured Eggerthellaceae bacterium | reverse complement strand
AGAAGAGGTAGCATGATGCCTATCGTTGATGCGCATTGTCATATTTACCCGGAAAAGATTGCCGCCCGCGCGGTGCAATCTGTCGGCGATTTCTACTCTTTGGAGATGGACGGCGACGGCACCGCAGGTCGCTTGCTTGAATACATGAAGCAAGGCGGCATCACGCATGCCATTGTCCATTCCGTGGCCGTGAAGCCTCATAACGTGACCAGCATCAACAACTTCATCATCGAACAATGCCAGCAGCACCCCGAGTTCATTGGATTCATGACCATGCACCCCGATTTTGACGATCCCGAAGCCGAAATCGAACGCTGCCTGGCCGCAGGGCTGCACGGCATGAAAATCCACCCCGACACTCAATATGTAAACGCCGATGATCCGCGCATGATGCGCATTTATGAGATGATCGAAGGTCGCGCATGTCTGATTCTGCACGCGGGCGATTATCGCTACGATTATTCGCACCCGCGCCGCATCAAGAACATTTGCCACACGTTTCCCCAGCTGAAAGTGAACGCAGCGCATTTCGGTGGCTGGAGCGTGCCCGATATGGCGGTGGAATACATGAAGGATGAGAGCTGCTTCATGGACTGCTCCAGCTCATTTGCGTTCGTGGGTGCCCAGCGCGCGAAGGAGCTCATCCGCATCTACGGCGCCGATCGCATTCTGTTCGGCAGCGACTTCCCCATGTGGGAACCCACCTCTGAGCTGGCATTTTTGCGCAGCCTTGACCTGACCGACGACGAGATGGAAAAAATCCTGTGGAAGAACGCCGAGCGCTTCTTGGGATTTTCCGTAGCGTAACAGAGCACCGCGCATTCGCATCACAGAACACCAGGAAGGAGTCCTGCCATGATAATGGGTCTATCGCGTGAAAACTTTATCGGCCTTGCCGTGTTGACCTGCGGTTCTTTTGTCACGCTGCTCAATCAAACGCTTATCACCCCTGCGCTTTCCACCATCATGGTGGAATTCTCCATTGATACGGCAACAGTGCAGTGGCTTGTGAACGGCTTCACCATCGTGAACGCCATTATGGTACCTATTGTGGCGCACCTTATTGATAATTACAGCACGCGCACGCTGTTCACCTGTGCCATGGTCGCTTTCCTTGCAGGATCGCTTTTCGCCGCATGGGGCCCGTCTTTCCAGCTATTGCTGGTTGGCCGTATGTTGCAAGCCGTGGGCGCGGGCATGCTTATGCCCATGTGCCTAACCGAGCTCATGACATCGTTTCCCGTGGAGCATCGCGGGCAAGCGATGGGCGTGTTCGGCCTGGTCAACGCCGTAGCCCCTGCTGCCGGACCAACGCTTTCCGGCCTTGTTATCGACTCGTTTAATTGGCATGTTCTGTTCTATATCGTCTCGGGACTTTCCGCAGCGGGCATAATTGCAGGCCTGATTGCGCTCAAAAATGGCGATGGCGGCAAACGCGAACGCAAAAGCCGCATGGACAAGCTTTCCGTTATCTCTTCTTCGCTGGGCTTGGGTTCGCTGCTGTACGGCTTCAGCATGATGGGCACCGTAGGATTTTCGCCCCTGGTTATTGGCTCCATTCTGCTGGGCGTGCTCATCCTGGCGTTCTTCGTGCATCGTCAGCTTCACATGGATTACCCCATGTTGAAGGTGGACATCCTGAAGAACAAGCGCTTCGCCATTTCGACCATCATCATTGTGGTTCTGCAACCGGGACTTATGTGCGGACCAATCCTTATCCCCATCTTCATTCAATCGACGCTGGGCTATTCCGCTACGATGTCTGGCTTGACCATGATTCCGGGCGCCATTCTTATGGCGGTTTTGAACCCCGTTGTGGGACGCCTTTTCGATAAGAAGGGACCGCGCAAACTAGCAATTGGCGGCGGCGCTCTATTCACGGTTGCCACAATTCCCATGTGCTTTTTCAACCTGGACACGCCCTTATGGGCCGTGGGTGCATGCATGGCCATGCGCAACGCGGCTTTTGCCCTGATCAACATGCCCATTAGCACGTGGGGCATGAACGCGCTTGACGATAGACTGATGAACCATGGCTCGTCCATCAGCAACACCACCCGTATGGTAGCAGGCGCGCTGGGAACGGCAATTATTGTTTCTATCTCGACATTCGCAACGAATATAGGCACGGGTGCAGGTCTTGAGATTCATGCCGCAAATGCGCTGGGCTTCGATGTTGCATTCGTTTTCTCTTCCTGCATTGCCGCACTGGTTATGATTCTGTCCATTGCACTGGTGAAGAGCAACCGAGCACACAACGTAAGCGCCGACGAGGGCGGACAGCGTCGCTTCACGCTGGAGCAGATTATGAAGCGCGACGTGTTCACCATCGACGACACCGCAACGGTCGCAGAAGCCGCTGCCGCATTTGTGGAGAAGGACGTAAGCGCCGTTCCGATTGTCAATGCACAAGGCAAAGCGGTGGGCTTCATCTCCGATGGCGACATTCTGCGCGCGCTTTCTGGCGAGGAAAACAACAAGGAATACGTTGACCCTGTAAGCATGCTTATTCGCAGCTCGGTGGGCAGCGCCAACTCTGCTGGGTTCGAGGAACGTCTGAAAGCCCTAATGGAGCAGCCGGTCACCTCCATCGCGCATATGGGAATCATTTGCGTAGATATCCATGATCGCTTGTCCGTGGTATGCCGCGTGCTGGGTGAAAACCACCTGAAGAAGGTGCCCGTGCTTGACGACGGCGTTATCGTGGGCATCATCAACCGCTCGGATATCACGAAGTTCGCCATGGCGCAGTACATGAAAAGCCACGAATCGCTGCTCACGCAGCAAAGCGTTGGGGCGTAACGCGTAACACGCCGGCGGCTCTTTCGCGCGGCGCTATGCGCTTGTGACTACGCTATTTCGAACCGACCTCCGGGAAGCGTGGCTACAAGCGTCAAGCTGCCCCCCAGCGCCGCAACATACCTACGCAATGAATCAACGCTCATCGCCCCAAGGTCACCATTCTCCATACGAGAAACGCGGTTCTGCGACACGCCGATGGCCTTCGCGACCTGCACCTGCGTCATATGAGATGCTTTTCGAGCTTCACGAAGATTGTATGCCTCGACTAAAGCGTGGGTTTCCCGCTCCGCCTGCTCCATCTGGGCAGGCGTCACTCCTCGTTTAGCCAGATATTCGTCCAAGTTGCTCATTCCTGCTCCTTAGTTTTTCCAAAAGGTCAAAATAAATTGTCTCCGCCTTAGGAATCGCCCTCTTATACCATTCGGACCATTTCGTCTTGCCGTTCTTTCCCTTAGCTTTATCCCCACCAAGCAGCATAACTGCATTTCTCAAGGGGCCAAAAGCGAATATAATCCTTATCTCCGAACCCTTTGGAGACGCAGGTCGCAGCTCTTTCAGATTTTTAACGCGAGCTCCCGAAAGCGTATCCGCCAAAGGTCTACCTAAATTGGGACCCTCCCGCTCCAACCTCTTCAATGAAGCAAATATCTTTGCAATCGTCTCGGTATCTAAGTTATCAAGCCAATCAACGATGTATTCAAGTTCAACCTTCCACATATATCCTCGCTTTTCAGATTATATAGCTTAGAAGCTATATTTTCAAGAATAGGCCCCATGAATTTATAACGCGTCGCTCCTCAAAGCCCAATAAACTACTCATTTATATAACTTGACAACGAACATTTGTTTGCTTATAGTAGCATAACATAAAAGCGAACAGAAGTTCTTATTTTTGGAATTTAACGAAGGCTCTGCCTATCAACCGCAGGCTGCGAAGGAGGTGCTTGTGGACGTTCTTGCGAAGCTGGAAATATTAGCAGACGCTGCGAAATACGATGTCGCTTGCACCTCTTCGGGGGTGGATCGCGGTGCACGTAAAGGACAGCTTGGCAACGCCCTGTCCGCCGGCTGCTGCCACAGCTTCACCGCAGATGGACGCTGTATTTCTCTGCTGAAAGTTCTCATGACAAACGTGTGCGTCTACGATTGTGCTTACTGCGCAAGCCGACATTCGAACGAAGTAAAGCGCGCCGCATTTACCCCACAAGAGCTTGCCGATTTAACCATATCGTTTTACCGGCGCAACTACATCGAAGGGCTTTTCCTGAGTTCGGGAGTCATTAAAAACGCCGATTACACCACCGAACTTATGATTCAAACGTTGCGAATACTGCGCGAAGAACATCGTTTCAACGGTTACATTCATGCGAAAGCGGTTCCTGGCGCCTCTCCCGAACTTGTTGACCAATTGGGCAGGCTTGCCGACCGCATGAGCGTGAACATGGAGCTGCCCAGCCAAAAGAGTTTGCAACTGCTTTGCCCGCAGAAAAGCAAGCAGTCGATTTTGGCCCCTATGCGCCAGATTCGCGACAGCTCTGCCGAAGATGCCGAATCGCGTAGTCTTGCACGCAGAAACACCACGTATCTGACGCATTCGCGTCCGCGAAAAAAGCAGCGTGCATTTGTTCCCGCAGGTCAAAGCACTCAAATGATTATTGGTGCGACCCCTGAAAGCGATTTTCAAATATTAACGTTATCAGCTGCGCTCTATCAACAGATGGACTTGAAACGCGTGTTTTTCAGCGCTTATCTTCCCGTGAACACCGATGCACGCTTGCCGCAAAACGACGCCATCCAACTCAATCGCGAGCATCGCCTTTATCAGGCAGATTGGCTGTTGCGCTTCTATCAATTCGACGTGACCGAAATAATCGACGAAGCCCACCCCTTCCTGGAAACCGATGTTGATCCGAAGGCGAATTGGGCGCTCAACCATCTGGACTTCTTCCCCATTGAAGTCAACAGAGCGCCCCTCGAAGAGCTTCTGCGTGTCCCTGGCATTGGCGCAAAAGGAGCACGTCTTATCGTGAAAGCACGACGCACACATGCACTGGGAGAAGCAGAGCTCAAAAAACTCGGCATTGCCTATAAACGCGCACGCTTTTTCATCACGTGCAACGGTTCCTATTGCGGCTCAGGCGTTGATTTCTCGCGCGAAGGACTCCATAGCGTGCTTGCAGGCCCCATCAACGGAGGACGTCACGGAAGACGCGCTAACAAGGTGCTACCAGGTCAAATGAGTTTGTTCGACAGCGAAACGTCGGCACTTATGCAACCCGCGCTATCAGGAAAACAGCTTTTACAGAGCACACCTCAGAAAGCACTGGTGAGCCAATGAAAACGCACATCGAAGAAGCCGCCCTTGAGCTTGCCTACAGCTACGATGGAACCCTTGAAGGGCTGTTCAGCGCCATATTTGCTGCTTACGCCAACCATGAGAACCCGTTAGATATTGCGCCACGCAATCAACTGCAGCTGCGCTTGGGGCAAGAAGAACGACAAATTGAGACCGACGTTGCCCATGCGCAGCGTGTTGCGCGCGGCATCGCAAGCGCTGGAGGCAAGACAACGTTTGAAGCCGTAAAGAAAGCGTCGGTTTCCAGCGACCCCCATGCGGGAACCACCGTCTTTCACTTTGTGAAGAAACTCATGAAGGAACGCAGATATCTGCTCAACCAGCTGGCAGACCCCGTTGTTGGCGAACTTATGCGCCTGGTGAAAGCCGTGGACGTTGAATGCGAACGCATGCGCCAATTCGTACGGTTTTCTCATTTGGAAAGCGGTGGATGGTTTGCAGTATGCAACCCGCGTGATAATGTGATTCCCCTGGTCATGAATTGGTTTGCTGCGCGATTCAACGACCAGCCATTCGCTATCTACGATGAAGTGCACCATGTTGCCGGCGTGTACGAAAAAAGCAGCTGGTATCTTGTAAACACCAGCTGCTTCAACGCACCGATATATTCCTCGGAAGAATGCCTTATGCAAGATGCGTGGCGCTTGTTTTACCGCACGCTGTCCATTGACGCACGTTACAACCCCGAATTGCGCCGTCAGCATATGCCCGTGCGCTATTGGTGCAACTTGACGGAAATGCAGCAACCCGAAAATGCATTGGGCGCGCAGGGGTCGCGCTATGCGGTCACTTCCATGACGCAGCTCGAAGCACCAACCGAAGGAGTGCGACCCGCCTCAAAAGCCACCCCGGCGGCTCTTCCTAACAAGGACGTGCCGCAGCAGCAAGAATGACATCAGCCGCTTCAGCCAAATCTTCAAACGAAATGTTCAAAGGAGGCAAAAGACGAACTTTATCCTTGGCGGTCAAACACAAAACTCCCTGCTCGCGGCAATCCGAGACCACTTGAGCAGCGGGGCGCGTTGTCTTCAGGCCCATCATCAAACCTAAGCCCGAAACATCCTCGATGCCACACGCACCTTGAAAACGATCACGCAAATAAGCTGCTTTCTCGCGCACCTGCTCAAGAAGAGCATCGTCGATACGAGAAAGGATACTCAACGCACCAGCGCAGCAAACAGGATTTCCACCAAACGTCGAGCCGTGATCGCCGTATCCCAGCGTGTTCTGAACGCGACTGCCCATAAGACATGCGCCAATGGGCAGTCCGCCGCCCAGACCCTTCGCCGTAGTAACCACATCGGGGTTCACATCGTAGTTCATGTACGCATAGAGCTTACCGGTGCGACCGTTACCCGTTTGGACCTCGTCCACCATGAACAGGCAATCGAACTCATGGCACAGCGCTTCAACAGCACGCACGTATTCAGGCTCAAGCGGCAGCACGCCCCCTTCGCCTTGAATGCACTCGATAAGCACACCCGCAACGTTATGCGTTTCCAAGCAGGAGCGCAAAGCTTGCGCATCGTTTGCCGGAACGTGTACGAATCCAGGCGCCAACGGCTGGAACAACTCGTGATAATGCTCTTGCCCGGTAGCCGCAAGCGTAGTGAGCGTGCGACCATGGAAGCTATTCTGAAGCGTCACAATAGTGGAATACTCAGGCCCTTTCGTATCAGCCGCCCATTTGCGTGCAACTTTAATAGCGCACTCGTTCGATTCTGCGCCGGAGTTGGCGAAAAAGACTTTCTTCATGCCGGTACGTTCGCACAGCATTTCAGCCAACTTCGCGCACGGTTCGGTGAAATACAGATTCGAGGTGTGCTGCAGCGTTTCCAACTGGGAAATTACCGCCTGCTGCCACTGCTTATCGGCGTAGCCGAAAGCGTTCACGCCAATACCCGAGCCCATATCAACATAGCGTTTGCCCTGCGCATCGTAAGCATGGCAGCCTTCGCCACGCACGAGCTCAGCGGGAAACCGCTTATACGTTCCCGCTACAAATTCGGTATCAATATCAGTAATGCTCACTGGTTTTTCCTTCTCTTCAAGGTGTCGTGCTTCATAAAATCGCAGGCAAAAACGTTGTTCGTTCGGCGCATGTTCGGCGAACCCCAACAGACGGATTGCCAACAGCGCGCTACGCCGTAACCATCGTGCCGGCGCCTTCATCGGTCATAAGCTCCATCAAAATGGAATGCGGAATGCGCCCGTCCATAATGACAACTTTCTCCACGCCGCGCTCAATAGCGTCAATACAACACGCCACTTTGGGAATCATGCCGCCCGAAATGATGCCTTTTTCCTTAAGCTCCGATGCCTGCGAGACCGTCATCTCGGTGATGAGGCTCGAAGGATCGTCTTTGTCGCGCAAAACGCCCGCGATATCGGTCATCATGATAAGACGCTGCGCGTTCAGGGCACCGGCAATAGCTGCGGCAGCAATGTCACCGTTGATGTTGTACGTTTCGCCATTTGGACCACAGCCGAGCGTCGAAATAACCGGAATGTACCCGCCATCAAGCAAATCGAGAACCGGCTTGACGTTTACCGATGTCACGTCGCCCACGAATCCCAGCTTCGGATCACGCTGCTTCGCCTGAATCAGGCGGCTGTCCAAGCCCGAAAGACCCATAGCATTGCCGCCGCGTTGGCTGAGCATGCCCACCAGCGTCTTATTCACCTTGCCCGCCAGAACCATTTGCACAATATCAACGGTTTCCTCGTCGGTCACGCGCTGACCGTCAATGAACTGCACTTCCTTGCCAAGCCGCTTCGTCAATGCGCTGATTTCCGGGCCGCCGCCATGGACAAGCACCACGCGTACGCCAACAAGCCACAGCAGCACAATGTCTTCCATGACCTGCTGCTTTAAATGCTCGTCAACCATTGCGTTGCCACCGTATTTGATAACGATGATCTGCCCCGCATGGAACCGTATGTACGGCAGCGCCTGAGCAAGAACCTCGGCGCGCTGCTCGTTGGAAAAGTGATTCTGCATTCTCTTCGTTCTTCTTTCTTCAATGCTGCTCTTGGCAAGGGTTTCCGGTTTCGGCGCGCTGCACCTTAGGTTCGATAATCTCCGTTGATCTTCACATATTCGTACGTCAAGTCGCAGCCCCACGCCGTAGCGCTTTCCTGGCCGCTATTCAAATCAACAAGAATTTGAATCTCGCTTTCAACCAGGACTTTCTTTGCTTCTTCTTCAGAGAAGGGAACGCCCGCACCGCCTTCGCACAGCAGCACTTCGCCGCCAGTGCTGCGGAAACGCACATCCACTTTATGCACGTCCACATCAACGGGAGCATACCCAATGGCGCACAAAACACGACCCCAGTTGGCGTCTGCTCCGAAAATTGCTGCCTTCACCAAGCTCGAGCAAATAACGCTTTTCGCCACAACGCGCGCCGTCTGCTTGTCGGCCGCACCCGACACCACGCATTCGATAAGCTTCGAAGCGCCTTCGCCATCGGCCGCCATCCGACGCGCAAGCGTGCGCGTCACCGTTGCAAGCGCCTCCGTAAACGCCTGATAATCGGCACCTTCCGCTGCTGAAATCGGCGTGTTACCCGCCAGTCCGTTCGCAAGCACCACAACCATATCGTTTGTGGACGTGTCGCCGTCAACGCTAATCATGTTGAAGCTATCCTGGATGTCCGCGGAAAGCGCCGTCTGAAGAACCGCCGGCTCAATAGCAGCATCGGTCGTGATAAAGCCCAGCATGGTAGCCATGTTCGGATGAATCATGCCGCTTCCCTTGGAAATGCCGCCCATACGGCACGTTACGCCACCCAGTTCGAACTCGACGGCGACTTTTTTCTCCACCGTGTCGGTTGTCATGATGCCTTCCGCAGCGGCGCTTGCACCTTGTGCGCTCAAGCCGGATACGAGTTGCGGAATGCCCGCTTTGAACGGATCAAGGCTCATGGGTTGCCCGATAACACCCGTGGAACCAACAACAACGTCATCAGGGGAAATGCCCATTTCGCTGGCAAGAAGCTGGCTTGTTTGCTCGGCAATCTCCACGCCGTTCGCGTTGCACGTATTCGCATTGCCGCTGTTGCAAATAATGACCTGCGCATAGCCATCTACCAGGTGGGCGCGCGTCACTTCGAGCGGCGCACCTTTCACTTTATTCGTGGTGTACGTTGCCGCAGCCGCACAGCGCACTTCGCTTGCAATAAGCGACAAATCGCGCTTGGAGCGATTCATGCGGAAGCCGCAATGCACGCCGTTTGCGGTAAATCCCGCCGGAGCACAAACACCACCTTCGATAAATTTCATATCAATCCTTTCCGTTTTCGCAGAAACTTCCGATCGATTACCCTCGTCACTTACACTACCCACGCACTCAACCGCGCGCGGTCAAAACAAAGCGAAGGTTCGGGCTCACACGCTCAAGCCAAGCGTGGAGTCAACACCTAAAACCAAATTCATGTTCTGAATAGCAGCGCCCGACGAGCCTTTACCCAAGTTGTCGAAACGCGCCACCAGCAGCAAACGCTCGTCGGTGCCGCACACGCTTACCTGCATGTCATCGCGTCCCGTAAACGCAGCGGCCGACAGGAATCCCCCTTCGGCAGCTTCCGCTTCGTGCACAAAATGCACCACTCCGTGCGTGTCGCTCGCATAGAACTGCTCATACGCCTGCTCAACAGCCGCTTTGCCGCCCGTCACCTGCGAAGCAAAAACCGGCACGCATACCTCCATGCCTGCATAATACGGGGCAACCGTCGGGCAGAAAATAGGTGCCTGCTCCAAATCGCACATCTTCACCATTTCGGGAAGATGCTTGTGCTGTTGGCTCAAACCGTAAACGCGCGGGGCTGCAAGCAAATCGTCTTGGTCCGCTGCGGATTCGTACTGCGCAATCATAGACTTTCCACCACCGGAATAGCCCGTAAGCGAGAAACACGTCAGCTGCGCCGCTGGATCTAAAACGCCGCCACGCACCAAAGGCGCAACAAGAGCGATGAAGCCGCTTGCATGACATCCTGGATTGGCGATGCGCTTCGCCGATGAAACAGCCTGGTCATCAGGTAAAATTTCAGGGAAGCCATAGGTCCAGCCGGGATCAACGCGGTGCGCCGTGGATGTGTCGATAATCACCGTATCGGGGTTTTCAACCAGCGCCGCCGCTTCGATTGCCGCTGCATCGGGCAGACACAGAAACGCGATATCGGCCGCGTTGAGCATTTCTTTGCGCTGGGCAATATCTTTGCGCTGGTCGTCGGGCAGCGAAAGCAACGTGATATCCGACCGCTGCGCAAGACGATCGTGGATGCGCAAACCCGTGGTGCCGGCGCTACCGTCGATAAATACGTTTGTCATAGCAAAATCCATTCAATATTGCATAATTAGTTTGTAATATGCAGTTTATTTGCATAAAATGCTTTGTCTAGTCATTTTTAAGAAAAATGCAAAATACGCTCACTTTTCTCCGTAAGCGAGCGTTATGCAAGACGTAGATATTGTAAAAGTTGATGACCAAGCTCTTCACCAGCTTGATATCAAATAGAATACACAATGTAGAAACGGCCGCATTACCCACCTGCGGTCAACACCCGCAACCCGCATCGTGAATGCAGCGCAAAGCACCAGCCACCGCGCGTATCCGGGAACGCAAACGAAAGGAACCGCATGACTCTTCAGCAACTTCGCTACCTTATGGCCGTAGCGCAGCAAGGCTCGTTCAACGCCGCCGCCGCACGCCTTTTCGTTTCCCAATCAACGCTTTCCATTTCCATCAAAGAGCTAGAAGAAGAGCTGGGCATTCAGATTTTTTTGCGCTCGAATCGCGGCCTGAAGCTCACCAACGATGGCACCGAGCTGCTTGGTTACGCGCGCCAAGTGATTGAGCAGGCCGAACTGCTTGAAAACCGCTACGCCACCCGCTCGGAAGAACGCGCGCGCCTGGCCATTAGCACCCAGCATTACGCGTTTTGCGTCCAGGCGTTCGTGAGCCTGACCAACGAATATCAAGGCGGCGCCTACGACTTCACGCTGCGCGAAACGCGTACCGGCGAGATTATCGATGACGTGCGCAACTTCAAAGCCGATATTGGCATTCTGTATCTTTCCGAAGCGAACGAGAAAGTTCTGACCAGCACATTTGATGAAGCGCATCTGACGTTTACGCCGCTGTTCGTTGCCCGCGCGCACGTGTTCGTAGGAAGCCACCATCCGCTGGCAGCGCGTGAAAGCGTTTCCCTGGCCGACCTTGAAGACTACCCGCGCTACTCGTTCGAGCAGGGCCTTACGAACTCGTTCCATTATTCCGAAGAGCCATTCGGCTATCTGCCGCACACGCGCAATATCACGTATTCCGACCGCGGCACGCTTACAACGCTGCTCACGTTCGGCAACGGTTACACGCTGTCTACGGGCGTTTTGTCCGACGAAATGTCATCGGATATTGTGGCAATCCCCCTTGAAGAGGAATGCATCATGCGCGTTGGCTACATAACACACGATGAAAAAGTACTCTCTGAGCTGGCGAAACGATACATAACGTTGCTGCATGGACGTATTGAGACGACGCTCGGCGAAAGAACCATCGGGTAGAAGGCCGCACCGGGCTGTACGCACCGAGCGGTACACCCATCCCGCAGGAGCACGTCGCACGCCGCGCCAGGCAGCGCGACCGCCCGGTGGGCATCGCTACTCCACAACGATACTGCGTATCAGGTAGCGCTCAAGCGCCGCTCGATCAAGGGCACATCCAAAACCGCTGGGCGCCTGAGCCTTGTTCAGCGTGACCAGCCCGCGCTCCACCGTGTGAGCGGGATTCGCAATGTCGCTCACGAACTGCCGCAGCACCGAACCGGTGTTTCCCGCATCTTCCACCGTGGGAAGCGTCTGCAGCGCCGCGTGCACTTTTCGCGAAATACCCAGGTCAAACATGCCGCCAACCCAAATATGCACCCCGCGGATATGAGCTTGCCGAATAAAATCGAGCGTTGGCCGCACACCGCCGAACTCGCCCACGCGTGCAACCACATACCGTAGATTGGGATATTCCAACGCAAGATAAGCTTCTTGCAGCGTTGGGACCGTCTCGTCCAGGCAAATCGGCGTATGCAGCGTCTGCTGAAAGCGAGACAGCTGCGCCAAATGACGACGCACTAAAGACCGCCGATCATTCGCTCGCGCGCCGCCCATAAACCGCGAGGCCACCGCAGAAACATCCCCCGCAAACGCAAGCGGCTCTTCAATCCAAGAGATGTTGAATTCATCCAAAACACGCAACTCATCTGCGGTTTCTTCCGTAAAACTGCGATGCGCATCAAGCGTTATCATCAAATCCGGGAAAACCTGCCGCACAGCACGCACGCGCTGATACGTCACGCCCGGGCAAACATCAAGCGTCACGCAGCTATAGCCCGCCTCAACGCAGCGCCACACCTGCTCCACCGTATCGTGCGCATCCACCAGGCCCACCACAGCAGCCGCACGCACGCGACATTGCGAACCATCGGCGCTGGACGGCCTGCCGCCAATCAACTGCCAAAACGCCAAGCCTGACACCTTGCCGTACAAGTCCCAAAACGCCGGCTCCAGCGCACCAACAGAACGCACGTGTCGCTGGGCATCGGGGCATTCCATAAGGCAGGGGAAGACTTCGCCCGGATGCAAAAACGCCTGGCCAACAACGTGCGGCGCCAGCACATTCGCCAGATACTCCTCGGCATCCTTCAGCGTTTCAAAGCCGGAATCATCGCTGGAAAACGCCACACATTCGCCAATACCCGTACGCCCCGCGTAATCCACAATCTCGACTAAAAGCGACTCACGCTGCTTGCATACCTTCCCGCCAATGTTCGCCGCGCTTGCAAGCGGCACGGCAACATGATGCAGCTTCACCTTCGCCACTTCCAAGCGCTCGCTGCAGCATCGCTCAAGCAGTGCTTCGTCCACGCGTCCCGCACTCGTGCGCGGAAACGAGTCCAGCGCAAAAATGTGCCGCGGAATGCTGTACGTCGATAGCTGCGTTGCTAAATTCAGGCGAAGGCGCGCAGCAAAATCCCTGTTCGACGGCCTGCCCTGCTGGCCCCGATCGTTGCGCTCCACAAATGCCACGGGGCATTGACCCAATGCGGCATGCGGCGCACCGAAAACGTATGCGTCGGACACACCTTTTTCGGCAAGCAGCAATTCTTTGATTTCATCGGGGAAAACGTTGTTCCCGCCGCACAGAAACATGGTATCGGTGCGTCCCCGCACGGTAATGCGGTCGGCGTGGCATTTCGCGGTGTCGCCCGTTGGCAAAAAGCCGTTCACCGTAATGGATCCGCGCATGCCCAGATATCGGTCGCACACGCTGGCACCCTTCACCAGCAGGCGCCCAAATCCGCTTGGCGCCGCTTGTTCGATACGCACTTCGTAGCCAGGCAGCAAGCGAAGCGAGCCATCAAACGTGTCACCAATCGGGCCAATAGCAATATGACCTGCGGTTTCGGTGATTCCGTACCCCGCATACACGCAAATGCGCCGCTTTGTACAGGCGGACATAATGCTGTGGTCAAGCGCCGACCCGCCCAAAAGCAAGCAGCTGTACCGCCGCAGCGCCGCCTGGTTCTCGCACATCAGCAGATCGGCTACCATGGCATCGTCAACCGCGATGTGCGTCGCACCCAGCCGATCAACATCGCGCAGCAGCGTATCGGGCTGGAAGCACTCGTACACGGCGAAGGCCGAACGATTGCAAATGCTGCGCACAATCACCTGCAAGCCCATAATGCGATAAAACGGAAGCACGGCCTGCCAAACGCCGCGCCCTTGCTTGCACATCACGCTGTTCAGGGATTTTGCCGCTTCCGTTACGTTTTTCCAGCTCAGGCACACCGGCTTGCTCTTACCCGAAACACCCGCCGTAAACAGAACGACCGCCGGCTTCGCACTATCGAAAAGATGCGCGGAGTGATCGGCAAAATGCACCACCGCTTCTTCCGAATCGGACGAATAACGGCGCAACTGCGAAGGCGGAAGCTTTGTTGCATCACGTCCCAGACGTCCCGCTTCCGCATACGATCCCTGGATGGGGCCGCTTGAGAAAGAGGCACGCGCACCATTGCGCCGATTCGTGCCAGAATTGGACGACCAGCCGCGCACCGTTTCGGCATCGGAGCTTCCCGTGCCGCTGCGCACACCCGCGCGCGCAACTTTTCCCCGCAAATAATCGCTTTCGGAACCGCCGACATCGGAAGAAAGACCTGCTTGAATGCCAGGCGCTTCCCCATCGATGATCAAACGAGCGTGCTGGATAAGGTCTTCGATGTTTTCCTGATCAATGAAACACGAAATGGTCGTGTTGGGAATCGATTCGATTTCGGCATAACGCGCCGCGCGTTCGGCGGGCGTCAAATGCGGATCCATGCCTATCAGGGCAAAGTTGCCATACGCCGCCGCAAGCAGCAGCAACGGCCACGCTTCACCGTTGGGCAGCTCAACCGCCACATAATGGCCGCGTGCCACACCTGCCGAGCGCAGGCATTGCGCCAAAGCGGCACCGTGCAAACGCGCGCGATGGTAGCTGTACCGCGTCTCGTGACCCACTGCGTCCATCGCCGTAAAACAAAGCTGACGCGGATTCGTTCGTGCCATGTTTTCGAAAATTCGAAGCATGAATCGCGCCAGCCTTTCGTTATGAGTGTATGAGCGGCGTTCTAGCTCGTCCTCCGAGCAAGCTCCGCTAATTTCGGAAACAGT
The DNA here is from genome assembly GCA_934631995.1 of uncultured Eggerthellaceae bacterium. Classification (GTDB taxonomy): domain Bacteria; phylum Actinomycetota; class Coriobacteriia; order Coriobacteriales; family Eggerthellaceae; genus CAKUOV01. Next base: position 15,021 of record CAKTYF010000013.1, on the reverse strand, counting down.
TCCTGCACGCGGTCGAAGCCGCGCGAGCCTTCGTGCATGACGGTACAATACGTGCAATCTTTGTACCCTTTTTCATTGTAGCGGAACGCGCCGCCACAATCAGGCCCCAATGCGTATAACGGGCAGTAGCAAAAAACGCAATTGAACGTTATGCCGCTGGGCAGCTGATGACAAGGGAAGTAAGGGCAGGCGTCATGCGTGAAGATGCGCTCGTCCTTTTCCGGAGAAACATCCGTTGCTGCAGAGGCATCTGCGCGCGACGCAGCTGCGTACACTTCCGTTGCGCCAACCTCCGCCGCGGGCACCGCCTGCTCCAAGGAGGCGTTCTCTGCCTGTTTTGCTTCTCCCAATTCCTGCACCTCCGTTTCTTATGTCTTCCGCTTGTTTGTTATTGCCATGCGCGCTCGGCTCAACGCCGCGCGCACGTTTCCCGTCGATGCGGCGGCTGCGACACACGCACTTAGTTGACGCACGCTGCCCCTAAGCGCAGCCGTTGCTACACGCTACCGAACCCGTTTTCGTCGCGAGCATTCACGCAGCACTTTTCAATGTCGCTCGCATGTCTTCGCTATTTTACCGTCTTTTTCCCACGTTTTTACCGTGTTTTTGCCACATTTTGCAAGTTATTACAGCAGATGAGCGCGCAAATCAGCGCCATTCGATGCCGAGAGATACGCCGGCGCAATATCGAAAACGGTTTTGCAGCCCGTGTTTCCTTCGGCCGCCAGACGGGCCACCGCGCGCGCATACGCAACCAGCACGCATGCCGTGAATTCGGGGTTCGACTCAAGCTTCAGGGAGTACTCGACGGTGCAGTTCTTGCCGCCCGCCGTTTGACCCGAGCGAATGACAAAACCGCCATGAGGCAGGCCCGCATGGTCGCGATCGAGCTCTTCTTGCGAGATGAAGTTCACGTCAACGTCGTATTCGTCGAAGTAATCGGGCATGTTCACAATTGCCTCTGTGACCGCCGCAGGGTCGGCGCCTTCCTCAAGGACAACCCAGCACTCACGCGTATGCTTCTCGCGCGTAGTCAGTTCGGGGTTTTCGCCCGCACGGACAGCCTCAAGCGCCTCGGGAACTGGATTCGTGTACTGCTTCGCATCGGCCACGCCGGGAATACGACGCAGCGCATCGGAGTGACCCTGGCTCACGCCGCGGCCCCAGAATGTGTAGTCGTTTCCCTGGGGCAGAATGCAGTTCGCGTACAAGCGGTTCAACGAGAACAAACCCGGGTCCCATCCGCACGAGATAAGTGCCGTTTTACCTGCAGCTTTTGCAGCAGCGTCCACGTTAGCAAAATGCTCGGGGATATGTGCGTGCGTATCAAAGCTGTCAACAACGTTGTACTTCGCAGCGTATTTCGGCGTTTGCTTGGGCAGATCGGTCGCGCTGCCGCCGCAGATGATCAGCACATCAACGTCTATCGCGGCGCCTTCATCGAGCTCGCTTGCAGGACGCACCGGCACGTCTGGCGTAGCAATGGTCACCGTCGCGGGATCGCGGCGTGTGAACACGCCCACAAGCTCCATATCGTCGTTTTGGCGAATAGCCAGTTCAACGCCTTTTCCCAAGTTTCCGTATCCCAAAATGCCCACACGTGTCATAGTTACCTCTTTCCATTAATGCAGGTCGGCTGGCGCACCGGCACGTTGACCATCGCAGTCAACGCCACCCATACGAAACGCGCCCATCGGTGCAAAACGCAGCAAGCCGGCACGCAAACCAATGCGCAAATCAATACCAATGCCCAGGTGCAAAACCCAAACGAATAGTCGCAAAAATTCATTCGTATCATAGTAATGTTTCGTTTCGCGCCCGTAAACAGAAAGGTTTGTTGCCAAATTATCCCAACGAAATCAACGGGTAGCTCGCGGACATACCGCGCAACAAGCTGAATCGCCGTCAAATTGCCCCAACACGTAGCAATTACGTCCAAAAGCGGGCGAGAGACACGGATGTGAAAAAGTCCCCGTCACTTTTTCACATCAAAGCGCGCGACGTTACAAGCAAATCGGACCTCTTGTTGAAAAACCGAGGGTTAATTCAGGCTAATCGACGATAGTCGGTGGTTGAAAAAACGCAGTGTCAGCGATAGGACATCTATTGATATTTACGCAACGCTATGAACTGGGAAAATGTTACTTGAAAACTTTGCGGCCGCTCCGCAAAGCCCCCAAACAAACAAAAAACCGCCCTCGCCCAGCGGCCAAACCACCGATTATCGTCGATTAGCCCGAATCTGAAGGGCTTTTTCCAACAAGGCATCGCTTTAGCACGAGCGCGATGCAATACGGCGCCTCGACAAACCCTTGCTGTCGGAAAATCGAGAGGCCCATGAGCAGCAAGGGATACCCCGGGACGCCTCGCAAACGCGAAAGGGCGTTTGACCCCGCTCAACCACTAATGACAAGAACCGCAGCTATCCTACCCTGTCCGCCGAGTCCCGCGCCGCACTCCGAGATCGCCGATCACGATCTGTTCCCGCAGCGTGATAGGCGCGTTTATTCTCGTACATAAGCAGATCAACGCAGTTAAGAGCCTCGTCCATGGGCATAGTAGCCGGGTCAAAAGAAAGCCGTCCAATCGATGCCGAAACAGGCATCCCCTTGGCTTCCTCAAGCGAGATACCCGCAAGCGCGGTCCCAATATCACTCACGCATGCATCGACCTGCATATCATCCTGCGTGTTCAGCAAAACCACGAATTCATCGCCCGAATACCGGACAACCGCGCCCAACGGCCCCACGACCTCGGACAAAGCGGCACCCACAGCAACCAGCGTTTTATCGCCCACCGCATGACCGTACTTATCGTTTATCGCTTTGAAATCGTTCAAATCCAGCCACAAAATGGTAAGCAGCTCCGGCTTGCGCGCACTCAAAACACCCGCGCGCACAGGCGCGTTAGCAATGCTGTCCAGGTAAAACCGATTGTACAAACCAGTCAACTTGTCGCGCGAAATCAACTCGCTTTGCAGGCTGGTCACTACGCCACAACATGCAATGGCAATAAAAGGCCAGATAGTCGAAATGCCGTAAATCGTCCCCTGCAACGCAATGCCAAAGATGGCCGGCACCAAAAACACCCACAAAGGAAACGTCTTCAGCACGCCGCCCGTCGCGTGCGCATAGAAGTAAACCACCAGGCTGGCAACAAGGAACACCACGGCAATTGCCAGGTAAAACCAATAGATTGGACCTCGCGCATACACACCCGTCACATCAAAAGAGAAAGCAACGGGAACCACAAGGTTGACAACCAAAAGCACTACCGCCACCGCAACTATCACGCCGCAAGCAATTTTGCTCCACCGGGGCAGCTTCACATCCAAATGCGCTGCCAAAAAATACACCCACAACGGCCCGAACACCACATTCATGGCATAAAGCCAGGTATTCGTGGCATACCCCACCGCACAGCAAAACGCACCCGGGCGGCCAGCAACCAAATTGCTCGCACAATCAACTACGCAGGAGATAAACGAGAGCACGACCAGGGCATACAACGCATCGCTTTCACGCACACGTCGGTCCAGGCGCCAATGACGGTTCATGAGAATAATGAACAGCATGGTCATTGCCATTAAATTCGCAATGAGCACCGCGGCGATATTGACCTCTGCCATGGAGGCTGCCCTTCTTCTCTCTTGGTGGCGTATTCTTGATGAACAGTAATTCTACCATCATCGCGAAACGAAAAGCCCCCAGCACCCCTATAATGACATTATTCAAACTGCGAATTGAATTTTAAAGAAGGAGCAGCACATGCTTTCCGATACTATCTCCGCCAACCTCAAGCGATGGACCGAGCGCGCCGATGCGCGCTACCAAAAAGAGCTTGCCGCCCTGGCAACCAATGAAACCGCCTGCAACGATGCATTTTTCCAGGACCTGGAATTCGGAACCGCTGGCCTGCGTGGCATTCTAGGAGCGGGCGCGAACCGCATGAACATCCACACAGTAGGCAAGGCAACGCAGGGTCTGGCGAATTACCTGAACGCGCATTTCGAAAACCCCACCGTTGCCATTGCGCGCGATTCACGTCACGGCGGCCTGGAGTTTTGCCAGGTGGCAGCAGGTGTTTTAGCGGCGAACGGCGTGAAATCGTACCTGTACGAGCGCATTGAGCCCACGCCGGCACTCAGCTGGGCAGTGCGCGATTTGCACTGCAGCGCGGGTATTTGCATGACCGCCAGCCACAACCCCGCCGAGTACAACGGCTACAAAGCATACGGCCCCGACGGCTGCCAGATAACCACACAGGCTGCGCACGATATTCAGGCAGCTATCAACAACGTGGACATCTTCGACGACGTAAACTGCATGCCGTTTGACGAAGCGCTCGAACGCGGGCTAGCCACCTACACCGATGAGGGCGTGCTCGACCGTTTCATCGACGCCGTGGCAACGCAATCCTTGGAAACACCCGAGGCACTGGCTGATCTTTCTGTGGTATATACGCCGCTCAACGGCACGGGCCTGGAGTGCGTGAACCGCATCTTCGAGCGCATCGGCATGAAAAACGTGACCGTTGTGCCCGAGCAAGCGCAGCCCGATGGAGACTTTCCCACCTGCCCCTTCCCGAATCCGGAAATTCGCGAGGCGCTGGAATACGGATTGGCGCTGTGCCAGCAAGTGCACCCCGATTTGCTGCTGGCAACCGACCCCGACGCCGACCGCACGGGCATTGCGGTGTTGCATAACGGCGAATACGTGCTGCTCACCGGCAACGAGCTGGGCGCGCTGCTGGTGGACTACGAATGCACAAAAGCGCAGGAGCGTGGATGCGACCTGCGCGAAAAGGTATGCGTGAGCACCATCGTGTCAAGCGTCATGTGCGACTTGATGGCACAGAAGCGCGGCTTTGAGATGCGCCGCGTGCTAACGGGCTTCAAGTACATTGGCGAGCAAATCGGGCTGTTGGAAGCCGCAGGCGAAGAGGATCGCTTCCTGCTGGGCTTCGAGGAAAGCTACGGCTACCTGGCCGGCACGCATGTGCGCGACAAGGATGCCATTGTGACCAGCATGTTGGTGGTGCAAATGGCGGCGTGGCACAAGGCGCAAGGCCGCGACCTGGTGCAGGCCATGCATGCGCTGTACGAGCGCTATGGCTGGTGGGAAAACAGCACCATCAGCGTGACGTTCCCCGGCGCTGCGGGAGCGGAAACTATGAAGCACCTGATGGAAGGCTTGCGAATTCTGCCCCCCGCGGAAGTGGGCGGCTTGCACGTGCTGAATATGGTGGACTTTGCAACGGCCGTTGACATGCCCGTCCATGGTGGCACCGGTACAAACACGCCGCAGAAGCTGCCCAGCGCAAACGTGCTTGAGTTCCAGCTTGAAGGCGGCCACAAGATCATCGTGCGCCCCAGCGGCACCGAGCCGAAAGTCAAAGCATACGTGTTCGTCAAGGGAGAAAGCGCTGATCAGGCGGCTGAACTGCTACGTACGCTCGAAGAAGCCGCGCGCGAGCTGTTGGCGTAGCTGCGAATCGCGCCAGAACGCCAGAACGAAATGCGAAAAGGGGCAGGCCATTCCGCTCGAACGACCTGCCCCTTTGTTGTGCCCTCGACGCAGCGCGCCTTCGCACGGCGCCTTCGCGACGCTGCCGCTTCAACGCACGCGCTGCTGGCGCAAGCCTTACAGGAAGGTAACCTCTCCCGTGGCCAGGCAATACATGGCGCCAACCACGGTAACGTCAAGCACGTCTTTGATGTGCGAAACCGCATAGAGCACGTTCAGCTCCGAAGCACGAAGCGGGTCGGTCTCTTCGCCAATTGCGCGTTTAACTTCGTCCAATATGTATTCGATGAATCCTTCTGGGTCATCGTTGGGGTCATCGTGCAGCGCCGCCTCAACCGCGCCGCAATGATCGTGTCCCATGACCACAACAAGCTGCGTGCCCAGGTGCTTGCACGCGTATTCGATGCTTCCCAGCTGATGGGCGTCAATCACGTTTCCCGCAACACGGATGACGAACAAATCGCCAATGCTCGCCGAGAAAACGGCATCGGGCACAATGCGCGAATCAGAGCAAGTCACCACAATGGCGTACGGCGCCTGGCCGTGCGTGGATGAGTATAATCGAGCTGCATGGGAAACATCGCCCTGATCAGACTCGCCTTTAACGAACAGTTCGTTTCCCGCCTTGAGCTTTTCGAGCGCTTCTGTCGCCGTAACGTTTGCCACTTGATGCATTACCGTGCTCCTTGTCTCTTACGAATGTTCCCGAAGCTTTGCCGCGCGCGCCGGTGCCTTTGCCGGCGCCCTGCCCACTGGTTGGGCGGCTCCCGGGCTTGCCGTTGCGCGGGGCACCGCCACGACCGCCGTACCCGCCGTGACCCTGGCCACCTTTGCCGGCAAGCTTTCCCACCGCTTTGCCGCTCGCCTTGCCACGACGACCCTCATCGGTCGTCTTTCCGCTCATGTTCCGCGGCTTCACCAGGCATTTCTTGTCGAGCCCGATCAAATCCAGGCGACCGGCCTTCGTGAGCGCCTCCACCACTAAATCGTAGTTTTTCGGGTTGCGGTACTGAATGAGCGCGCGCTGCAGTGCCTTCTCGTGCGACGACGTGGGCACATACACCGGCTCCATGGTCAGCGGGTCAACTCCCGTATAATACATGCATGTTGCCAGCGAGCCGGGTGTGGGGTAGAAATCCTGCACTTGCTCGGGGTTGTAACCCATGTCGCGCACGTATTCCGCCAGCTGAATAGCCTCGTCAAGGCCCGAACCCGGGTGCGAACTCATCAGATACGGCACCAGGAACTGCTTCATGCCGGCGCGCTCGTTCGCTTGCTCGTACTCCTTGCAAAAACGTTGATAGATGAAGTTGCGCGGCTTGCCCATATACGCCAAAACCGCGTCGCTGATATGCTCGGGCGCCACTTTAAGTTGGCCGCTTACGTGATATTTCACCAGTTCATCCATGAATTCCTGATGATTCGGATCCGCCATAAGGTAGTCAAAGCGAATACCGCTGCGCACGAACACCTTTTTCACACCGGGCAGCGCGCGCAGCTTGCGCAAAAGCTTCAAGTAATCGGCATGGGTCGGTTTGCACGCCTTGCATACGATGGGCGTAAGGCAACGCTTGTCGGTACACGCGCCGCGCTGCATCTGCTTGCGACACGCGGGCGCACGGAAGTTCGCAGTGGGACCGCCCACGTCGTGAATGTAGCCCTTGAAATCGGGATCGTCGATGATTTCCTGCGCTTCTTCAAGCAGCGAGGCATGGCTGCGCGCCTGCACAATGCGCCCCTGATGGAATGTGAGCGCGCAAAAAGCGCATTCGCCGAAGCAGCCCCTGCTGCTGGTCAGGGAAAACTTCACTTCCGAGAAACCCGGAATGCCGCCTTCCGCATCGTAGCGCGGGTGCCACGCGCGTGCATACGGCAGCGCATACACCGCATCCATCTCTTCGGTCGAAAGCGGCTTCGCAGGCGGGTTCTGCACAACGTGCATGTGCTCGGAATACGACTCTACCAGGCGTTTTCCCGTAAAAGGGTCGCTTGCGCGATACTGCGCCAAAAAGCTTCGCGCAAACGTGCGCTTGTTCGCGCCAATTTCATCCCAGCTGGGCAAAAGCTCGTAATCATACACGGCATCAAGTTTGCGCGTGCGATACACCGTGCCATCGATGAACGTGATGTCGGCGATATCAAGCCCCGATGCCAACGCATCGGCAACTTCCACCACCGAGCGCTCCCCCATGCCGTAGCACAAGAGATCGGCGCCGGAATCAAGCAGAATAGAGCGGCGCAGACCATCCGACCAGTAATCGTAATGGGCCAGGCGGCGCAGACTCGCCTCGATGCCGCCAATGATGATGGGCGCATCCTTGAACGTTTGGCGAATAAGCCCGCAGTACACAATGGTCGCGCGGTCGGGGCGCAACCCCATTTTCCCACCAGGAGAATACGCGTCTGAACTGCGATGTTTGCGCGCAACGGTATAGTGATTCACCAGGGAATCCATGTTGCCCGCCGAAACCATGAACCCCAAACGAGGCCGCCCGAACACCGCAATGCTCTCCGGGTTCTTCCAATCGGGCTGCGAAATCACGCCCACCTTGTAGCCGTTCGCTTCCAGCATGCGCGTGATAATGGCCGCACCAAACGACGAATGATCCACGTACGCATCGCCGCAAACATACGCGAAATCGACCTGATCCCAGCCGCGTTCACGCATCTCTTCAGCCGATGTGGGCAAAAAGGAGTTTCGGGGAGTGTTATTCATGGAAATGCCTATGCCAAGCCTGTTCTATTTGAAAATAATCTTCTTATATAAAACGAAGTTCCACAGCACAATACATGCCATGGTGCACATTTTCGCCACCAGCGGATACACGCCCTGCGCCGCCAAAAGCGAAATGGCCACCGTGCTAAACGTGGTGTTGAGCGCGAATAATAGCAGGTACAGCACCAAGCTGCGCAGCGGGTTCGACGTACTTTTGAACGTAACGTTGCGGTTCACCAGGAAATTGAACACCGTGGAAACAACAACAGCCGTAACGTTAGCCGCCGCCAAAGAAATGGCAAAAACGGCGCTGAGCAGCTGAAACAGCACAAGCTCGATAACAGCGGAGCTGCCGCCCACCATCAAATACTTGATTGCCTGGAAAAGCGTTTTCTTGGGAGCGGGTTGAGGGTCGCCCGCGTTGGCGGCAACGGCGTCGGAACCCCCTGCCGCGCCGGTCACAACGCTTGCGCCGGCCGCAGCATCGCAACCCGCAACGCCTTCGCCACCTGGTGTTGCAGCATTTAGCGCACACGAAACCCGACCAGCAGAAGCGCTGGTCGGGCTCACGTTTACGTTATTCGAATCGTTCACTTCGCTCATAGGTACTTAAATCCGCCGCGTAAAATCGCGCTTACCGCAACGCAAAACTCAGAGTTTCGTGCCGCACGCGGGGCAGAAATCGGCGTCTACGGGAACCGAGACCGAGCACGAAGGACATACGAGCTCCACCATCGGGGCATCAACCGAATCGGGCTCGGCCGCAACCTCGGGAAGTTTTGTGCCACAGTTTCCGCAGAACAGAGCGTCATCCGCCACCGTTGCACCACAATTCTCGCACACGCGCGTTCCCGCAGCAGCACGGGCAGCTGCGGCTTTCTGCTCTTCAGCGGCAGCAATCTGCGCTTCAAGATCCGCAATCGCGCCATCAATCTGGTCCACCGCGGCAAACAGCTCTTCATATTTCGTGCGAAGTTCGGCAACATCCTTCTCACCTGCGTAAAGGGCAGCGCCCAAGGCGGCGCAGGCTTCAGTGCGCTTACGCTGCTGTTCAGTCAGTTTCATCTTATTGGATGCCGAATCAATAGCGCTTGTTACTTTATTCGCGCCCTTATTCAAAAGATTGTTAGCGCTGTCAAGAATATCAGAATCAAAAATGCTCATGGCTTGTCCTCTCTCGTGGTGCGCGTAGTTATGAAATGTCCGCTTGGTGCGCTGCGTTTCGCACGTCGCGACATATCGGCGCACGAGCAGCAACTTCAAGCTCTTTCTCATTGTACGCCGTTGTGCGGCGCGAACGCGTCACGAGCGTGTCTTTTCGGCATCAGTATCATGACAAAAACATGCAGTTAAGAGCATGTCAGCACGGGATTGCGCTGCCCGCACTGTTCTGCCACTCGCGAAAAGCAACCGCACGTGGGGCTATGCGATGCCGCGGCACAACACCCTTCCGCTTTCCGCAAAAACGGACCTGCGCAGCCATGCGATACCGCAGCACGACGCCCTCCCTGGACAGACGGAACTAGCGAACGAGCAACGCACCCGCCAAGTTCGAAGATTCCTTTCCGGAAACAAGGTCGCAGAGTTCCCCCTCGGAAGGCGTTCTTGAATCCCCGGGCAGATGAGCGCGGTGCTCAAGGCGTTCAAGGCACCGAAAGTCACTCCCAAGAAAGCAGTTGTTGGAAAAACGGGTGCAAATTCAGGCAAATCGACGATACTCGGTGGTCCAATCGCCCTATACGTCCTGTTTTTGATGCTCGAATGCACCAAAGGCATTTAAGCAATTTTTACCTGCATCATAACCCCAGGTCAAATCGCTACGCCTAAATCAATAGAAAAGCAATCAATTTCCCGACCACCGATTATCGTCGATTTGCCCGAAATGAAAGGCGTTTTGGCAACAAGCACTGCATTTCTTCACGCTAAACGCCGCGCACAGATAGCGGTTTAACTTAATAAACCTACGCGGACAGTACCTTTCAGGGAAACACTACCCCTGCCATTCCATAGAAATCTATTATTAGCGGGGACCGCCCTTACCCCAACCACATTGTTGCTTAACTACAGTACATATATGTATAATACCCATACATCAACAAGACGAAAGGGACCGCAATTGGCTATATACTATTATCAGTTCGAATGGGATCCCAATAAAAATGCTACCAATATCGAGAAGCACGGCGTTGCATTCGAAGAAGCTTCCACGGTATTTGATGACATTTTTGCGCGCATTATCAGCGACCCCGACCATTCAGACAACGAAGACCGATTCATCATCTTAGGTGTTAGCATCAAAGCAAACGTTCTTATTGTTTGCCACTGCTTAAGACAATCGGGGCGATCAATCCGAATCATATCCGCGCGAAAAGCAACAAAGAAGGAAGAATCGACATATTGGAGGTATAGACATGAGAGCTGAATATGATTTTGAAAATTCCCAGGTTAATCCCTATAAGAAAGCACCGCGTGAGAAGATAACCATTCAACTGAATGTAGATGTCATTGATTATTTCAAAGCGGAGTCGGTTCGCACAGGCATCCCCTACCAGAACATCATCAACTTCTATCTTACCGATTGCGCGCGGGAGGGAAAACACCTCACGTTCTCGTAAGGTTGGTCGCGAATGCTGAAAAGTTATACTTTAGATTATTATACTTTCAAGTATAATAATTCTGGGAATAACATAAGGAGGCGGACAACGTGGAGAGTTTTGTTGACCGAGAGCAAGAGCTGCAAACCCTGCAAAGCGAGTACGGAAGAAACGGAAACGCGCTGGTTGTTCTATACGGACGCCGCCGGGTTGGTAAAACCACGCTCATCTCAGAATTCATCAAGGACAAAAACGCCCTGTTCTTTCTTGCCACCGAGGAATCCGAAGCTCAAAACCGCAACGCATTCAAAGAAAAGGTTGCCGATTTCATCAAAAGCGACCTGCTTCGCGAAGCAGACGTTAAAAGCTGGGATCCCCTATTCAAATCCATTGTCGATGCGCCTTCTCAAAGCAAACCAGTAATCATTTTGGACGAGTTTCAATACTTGGGAAAAGCGAATGCGGCGTTCCCTTCTATCTTTCAGCGCATCTGGGAAGAAACGCTTAAAGACAAACCTGTCATGGTGGTCCTTTGCGGATCATTGATTTCCATGATGAAGTCGCAGACGCTTGCATACAGCAGCCCTCTTTACGGCAGGCGAACAGCTCAAATCCAGCTGAAGCAGATTCCCTTCAGCTACTATCACGAGTTTCATCCCAACAAAAGCTATCGGGAGCTCATTGAAATGTACGCGGTCACAGGCGGCGTGCCAAAATATATTGAGCTGTTCCGCGAAAACGACGACATCTACCAGGCCATTGATGCATGCGTGCTGAACCGGTCGGGATATTTGTACGACGAGCCATACTTCCTGCTGCAGCAAGAAGTTACTGAAATTGGCAGCTACTTCTCTGTCATAAGAGCCATCGCGGCAGGAAACAGTAAGCTATCTGCTATTTCTACCGCACTGGAAATTAAAGCAACCAGCTTGACGAAATATCTGAAAACGCTCATTGACCTGGACATATTGGAGCGAGAAGTCCCCGTTACCGAAAACAATCCAGAACGAAGCAAAAAAGGTCTCTACAAAATCAAAGACAATTACCTGCGCTTTTGGTTTGCCTTTGTGTATCCGAACAGAAGCTTTATTGAAAGCGGGCACAGCGACATTGTCATGAGCAAAATCAAGAAAAGCCTGGTGAAGAACCACATAGCTTTTGTCTACAAAGACGTTTGCAAAGAGCGCATGTGGCGATTGAACGCCGAAGGAGCGTGGCCGTTCAGTTTCTCGAAGTTGGGCAGGTATTGGGACACCCGAACGGAAATCGACATTGCCGCGCTGGACCCCGAAGGCAAGAATCTCATTCTCGGCGAATGCAAATATTGGCAGGAGCCCGTGGGCGTAGATGTTCTGCGGAGCCTGGAAGCAAAAACCAATGCCGTTTCCTGGGAGAGAAATGGCAGAAAAGTGTGGTATGTTTTATTCAGCATATCGGGCTTTACCGACGAGCTCAAGGCGCTAGCAGCAGCAAGGGATGATGTAATGCTTTGCGAGTAGCGCAGAGGCGAATACACCGCCGAACGCATGTAAACACGAAAAGCGGGCTGCGTCATGGACGCAGCCCACATTGTTTTTGGGATAAGTTTCACCATCAGCCGCACGCCGCGCGTCCGCGCTGCTAATCGCGACGATGCAGGTTGATGACAGGCGGCTCCAGCTCAAAGCGCTCCTGCCAATCGGCAAGCGTTGCGGCGGCAAGACGCGCCGCACCCTTATACAACGGATGCTGTGCTCCCTGCTCAAACAACTCCAGGAAATACGGCGTCCAGGTGAGCAAATGCTCCTCCAAAAGCTCATCAAGCGCCGCGCGCTCAACACCGTTCGTCACGCACCACGAAAGCATCATGAGCATAAGCCCGAAATGATCTTCTGGCTCTTTATCGGGCAAGCTGAGCTTCACCGCGTTATCGCGCATCCACTGGCGCACGCCCAACGTGGCATTGCCGAAAATCACACCCTCGGGATCGGTGTAAACAGATGCCCACGGCGGCGCAGGAAGACGATGCGGTCCAATGAACAGGCGGTTGTATTCTTCGTGAATCGCTTGCTCATCTTGCTGCAACCAGGCATTTTTCATGAGCTCAAGCGCCTCGCCTGCAGCAGGCTGCCCAAACTCCCACGCGTCTTCCCCGTTAGCGGCAAGCCAGGAAAACGCAGCCTTTCCTTTTTCGGAAGCAGGGTCTTGGTAGAAAATCGTTCCCAAAATAGCAGCGGCCTGAGCCACGCTTTCGGAATATTCAGCCATGTCGATCCTTTCAGTAAAAGCGGGAGCACAAAACGCCGCAGATGCGCGCGCAAACGCAGCTACAGCTGTGTCTTATTGTACCCCTAGGACGAGATTGCCGCCCCAGGTAGAGCGGCAATCTCAGAAAAGGAAGTGGAAAGAGAGGAAATTGCAAAAACTAAAAGGTTGCGAGAGCCCACCTTCGCGGCCTTTTCGCGCGTTGCATTTGCACATTGCGCACCATACGTCGCGCATCACGCGCAGCAAAGCGTCGAATCAGGTCCAAAGGAAGAGGGAGGGGTCGAAGGGAGCTCTCGCCAAGAGAGGGTTAAGCAAACTCTAGAACAGGCCCACGGAAAGGAAGATTCCGTAGAAGCAGATGCGCACAAGCACCAGAGCAACCAGCGCAGCAACCGTGGCAACGGCCATCATCGGAACAGCACCTTCAACAGCGGCGTTCTTGAACACCAGGAACGCTGCAACCGCGGCAAGCACAATGGCAATCACAGCAACAATCCAGTACTGGCCCATTACCGCAGCAACCGTCAGACCTGCGGAGTTAACAACACCGCCGGCCATACCACCCTGGACAAGCACCAAGATAGCAACGCCCGCAGCACCAACCAGCGCACAAGCGCCAATCAGCTTGTCGGCCTTGGCACCCGCAAGCGCCAGCACCAGAGCGGCCAAAACAGCGCCGCCGAACAGAGCCGCGCACACCTGGCTTACCGCACCCAGCGGAGAATTCCACGTAGCGATGGTGGGCATCATGTAGGCAAGACCGGTGAACAGCGCGCAGATCAGGCCCAACACGATAAGCACAATGCCAAACACTTTGTGCGTGCCTGCCTCGGGGTGCTTCGCCAGCGCAAAGATCCAGTACACAACGGCAACCAGAATGGCAATGCCGGCGACCACAATCTCATTCGACAGCGGCGAAGAACCAATGCCCGAAGCCATACCGAACACGTGAGACGGGCTTCCCAAGTGGGTAAACGAAGCAACCAAGCCCACAACGGTAACAACAGCCGGAATGCTCAACAGAGTGTCGAACTTCTTGGCGGCTTCGTCGGACAGACCCAACGAAGCACGCACCAGGCCCAAAAGACCCATAGCAGTAACGCCCATCGGCACCAAAACGGTGAAGATAAGCAGCGAAATCTCGCTCGCAGCAGTTTCGAACAACATTTACATGACCTCCTTCGGGTTCATGAGTTTGCCTTCCTGCGAACCCATGGCACGCGAAGTGGGGCAGCCCTTCATAATGGTGGTCGGGTTGGTAAAGCTCGGATCGGGCATGGGAGCAGACCAAACGCTTTCGCCGTACTTCTTAGCCATCTCGTCGGCCTTACCGAAATCAAGCGCGTACAGCGGGCAAGCATCCACGCAAATGGGGTTTTCACCCTTGGCAACACGCGCCGAGCAACCGTCGCACTTGCGCATCTGGCCCAGCGCGGCGTCAAACGACGGCACGTTGTAGGGGCACGCCATGGCGCAGTACTTGCAGCCTACGCAGCGATCGTGGTCAACGGAAACAAAGCCACGCTCGTCGCGATGCATAGCACCCGTGGGGCACACCTGCATGCAAGCAGGATTCTCGCAGTGATTGCAGTTCATGGACGTGTAGTAACCCCACACATCGTTGGTGTACGTGCCATCGGCATTTGCGGTGAAGCCGCCGCCGCAGTACTCGTAAACCTTGCGGAATGCCACGTCGGCGGACAAGTCGTGATAATCCTTGCATGCCAGCTCGCAGGTCTTGCAGCCCGTGCAGCGAGAGGCGTCGAAATAGAATGCATATTCAGCCATGATCTACCTCCCTTATTTCTTGATCTTGCGAACGCCGGCAATGTTGGAGTGCTGCGGATTGCCCTTGGCAATAGGCGAAGGATGCATGTTGGTCAGCGTGTTAATGCAGCCGCCCTTGTCAATGCGGTCGCCGTTCATATCGGCATCGCGC
>CAKTYF010000012.1 GCA_934631995.1 uncultured Eggerthellaceae bacterium | reverse complement strand
TGGAGCGGACAACGGGGTTCGAACCCGCGACCCCCACCTTGGCAAGGTGGTGCTCTACCAGCTGAGCCATGTCCGCGCAAGAAGGTATAATACCGATACCCTAGGGATAATGCAAGAAAAAATTTGCCAAATCGCAAAAAATTTTTTATCACCCATACGTTAATGGTGCTCTTAAAATTTTTTATCTTCTGCGAAAAATTTTTCAAAAAAGATATGTACAAAATATTTCAATCTGATAATATATCTACCCGCTGGTGAACACCAGCAACCACTGAAAAGTGGGCGGTTAGCTCAGGGGGAGAGCACTGCCTTGACACGGCAGGGGTCACAAGTTCAAATCTTGTATCGCCCACCATTGAATTTCAAAGAATCCCATGCGGGGTTCTTTTTTTATACCCTTCAGCCTTCTTTGCTTCACGAGCAAAAAGACAAATCCAAACCAACATCCAGCCGAATAAAGCAGACAGGCCCAGACGCTGAACCGACCTATGCTACCGGTACGCATTACAAAAGAAACAGCATCGGGCAAAAACACCCCAAATACAAGCTCTCAGAGCGTCTCAGCGCATTCCCCTTCTCTCGAAGCACCAAACGCTATCTAAACGCGCCCTGCAATCCACTCAAACCACGAACGAGGAATGTTGGCATCCCTTCCTGCACGCAAACCCCGAACACAACAGAAGCACAACAATCCACCTAGAGCATTCCCGCTTTGCACGGCCATCCTTGCTCACCGTGATCGCATTCAAAAATGCATCCGCACACAAACGATTCACCCTGCAGCACGAAAACCTTGTCAAATGCAAAAAAAAGAGAGGGCCGAAGCCCTCTCTTGAATTTACTGGTGTCGAAGGCGGGATTTGAACCCGCACGCCCAATCCGGGCACTAGCACCTCAAGCTAGCGTGTCTGCCGTTCCACCACTCCGACGAATTTGCAACGTTGCATAGTTTATCAGAACACCTACAAGTTGCAAGAGATTTTTTTTGAGCACTCTTTAAGCGATAGAACCGTGCGGCCAAATGACCATCATAGCAATCAGCGTTACCATGAAAACAATCGCAAGAACAATCGTGATGCGATCAAGGTTCTTCTCTACAATCGAGGTACCTGTGGAAGTGTTGTACACCGCCGCGGAAATCATATCGGAAAGACCCGTTCCCTTGCCGGAATGCAGCAAGATGAAAACGATCAGACCAGCGCCGGATGCAATCAGCAACACCGTCAAAATAATCATTAAAGCCGTCAAGACAAACCTTCTTTACCGTCGAATAAGCAAATGCAATTTATGGATTATAAAGGAAACAAGACTATCGCGCAAGAAGCGATTTCCCTGTCATTTCCGCAGGTTGGGGAATTGCCATAATATCCAACAGCGTGGGTGCGATATCGCAAAGCGCCCCTTCCCTGTTCTCCAGCGAAAAGCCTTGCCCCGAATAATCAATAAGCGCGAGCGGCACGGGAGCAGTGGTATGCGCCGTATGAGGTGATCCATCTTCGGCAACCATCTGATCGGCATTTCCGTGATCGGCGGTCAAAAGACAAGTGCCGCCCTTAGCCTTCAAAGCGCGCAGCACGCGTCCCACACATTCATCCACCGCCTCGACGGCCTGCTGAGCAGCGGAAATCACGCCGGTATGGCCCACCATGTCGCAATTCGCGAAATTCACCACGTAGAAGTCGGCTTTCTCATTGAGAATCGCTTCGGTAAGCGCCTCGGTGACCGGATACGCGCTCATCTGCGGCTGCAAATCATACGTTGCCACTGCGGGGCTCTTGATTAAAACGCGCTCCTCCCCTACCTTGGGCTCTTCAATGCCGCCGTTCAGGAAAAACGTCACATGTGCGTATTTCTCGGTTTCCGCAATATGGAACTGGCGCAAACCCTGCTGTGCCAAAACATCCGCCAGCACATTTGCGGGAAATTCCTTCGGAAATGCCACCGGTGCATTGATGGTTGCATCGTATTCCGTCAAGCACACATAGGAAACAGGTACTTTTTCACCGCGCGGGAAGCCGCTGAAGTCGTCATCGACAAACGCACGCGTAAGCTCGCGCGCGCGGTCGGGGCGGAAGTTGAAAAACACCACCGCATCGCCCTCATGCACGCCGCAACCGTCCAACGACACGGGTTCAACGAACTCGTCCGTAACACCCGCATCGTAAGAGTCTTGCATTGCCTGAACAGCACTTACTGTGGCGCAGGGAGTACCGCCGACGATCGCGCGATATGCGCGCTCCACGCGACTCCATCGATTATCGCGATCCATTGCGTAATAGCGACCCGAAACGGTAGAAATTGCAAGCTTTGTCTGCAGATATGCGCTGCGCAAACGCTCAAGTTCCGCTTCCAGCTGCTCGATGTAGCCCTTGCCGCTTGATGGCGGAACATCGCGGCCGTCCATAAAGCAATGGATGTGCACCGCGGGTACCTGCTGCTCGCACGCCATGGCAATCAACGCATACAGATGCTCATTATTAGAGTGAACGCCACCATCGGACAGAAGTCCCATGAAATGAACCACACCGCCGTTGCTTGCAGCAGACGAAAACGCCTGGCACAGCACGGGATTTTGCTTGAGCTCACCCGAACGACACGCGCGGTTGATGCGCGTCAGCTCTTGATAGACAACGCGACCCGCGCCAATATTCAAATGACCCACTTCGGAATTACCCATTTGACCAGCGGGAAGACCAACGGCTTCCCCTGAAGCTAAAAGCTGCGTTTTCGGGCAAGTGGCAAATATATCATCGAGTACCGGCGTTGCAGCAAGGGAGATTGCATTCCCCGCACCCGGTGCCGCCAAACCGAAGCCATCCATAATGATAAGGGCGCATGGGCGACCTTCACACGTTGTCATAGAACGTACCTTTTCTCATTCTAAGCTCGCGAACCAGCGCGGTTTCCACCAGCCAGCGCAAGCGATTACAAACACCTACAAACAAGCCTTGATAAGCGCAATAAAGCTTTCTGCCTTCAATGCGGCGCCGCCAATCAAGCCGCCATCAATATCTTCCCTGGCAAGAAGCCCCTCAACGTTTCCTTCGTTCATGGAGCCGCCGTACAACACGCGCATAGCCTGCGCAATATCGGCTCCGTACAGCTCGGCAAGCGTTGCGCGAATGGCAGCGCATACTTCCTGCGCTTGCTCGGGAGTTGCCGTGCGACCCGTGCCAATAGCCCAAATGGGCTCGTAGGCAACAACGCAATTCTTCGCATCAAGCTCATCGATGCCTGCAAATGCAGCTTTGACCTGGGCGCACACGAAATCAAGCGTAGACCCCTCGTCGCGCACGGCAAGCGATTCGCCCACGCAGATAATCGGTGAGAGCTTTGCCGCAAGAAGTGCCTTCGCTTTCTTGTTCACGCCCTCGTTCGTCTCGCCGAACAGCGTGCGGCGCTCCGAATGGCCGATAATGCAGTAGTCGCAGCCCGCCTCTTTGAGCATGGGCACGGAAATCTCGCCCGTGTAAGCGCCCGATTCCTGCCAATAGCAGTTCTGCGCGCCCACGAAAATAGGAAGATTCTCGAAATCGATGACCGTCCAAGCCGGTTTCAAATCAAGAAACGGAGGACAGAGCACCACATCAACAGAGTCCGCCCAATCCTTCTCGAAACGGTTGCAAATTTGCTGCGTGAGCACAACGGCCTCGGAGATGGTGTTATTCATCTTCCAGTTGCCCGCCATCATGGGTTTACGTTTCATGTTTCTCCTGTTCATCGCGATTTTGCCCGCTGCAATCTCGCTTGTCGCAACAGTCGGACAATTATTTGCGCAGCGCCTCAACGCCAGGAAGCTTTTCGCCCTGAACAAGCTCCATGGAAGCGCCGCCGCCCGTGGAAATAAACGTCATCTTCGATGCAAGGTCGAATTTATTCACCGCAGCAACGCTATCGCCGCCGCCGATGATCGTATCGGCTTCCGCGTTGGCGGCAACCGCCAGGGCAACCTGCTTCGTGCCTTCCTCGAATGCCTTCATCTCGAAAACGCCCATGGGGCCATTCCAGAACACGGTCTTTGCCTGCGCAATGGCGTCCGCATATGCCTTTGCCGTTTCAGGACCAATATCAAGACCCATCATGTCGCTAGGAATGTTGTCAACGGAAACGGTTTCCGTGCGCGCATCTTCAGCGAACTTATCTGCCACCACAACATCGGAAGGCAAAAGCAGCGACACGCCCTTGTCCTTTGCTTTCTGGAGCATTTCGGACGCACGCTCAACCCATTCGTCTTCCTTCAGCGAGGTACCCACCGTCTTGCCCTGCGCCAAAAGGAACGTAAAGCACATACCGCCGCCAATGATAAGCGTGTCGCACGTGTCGATAAGCGCATCAATAACTTTGATTTTATCGGACACTTTCGAGCCGCCCAGAATAGCAACGAATGGACGTTTCGGCTGCTCAAGCATGCCACCAAGCGTAGCCACTTCCTTGCTGAGCAAGAAACCGGCATATGCGGGAAGCAGCGCAGCAACGCCCGCCGTAGACGCATGCGCGCGATGCGCCGTGCCAAATGCATCGTTTACATATGCATCGCCCAACGCGGCAAGTTCACGGCAGAAGCCTTCGTCGTTTTTCTTCTCGCGCTTATCAAAGCGAAGATTTTCCAGCAAAACAATGTCGCCATCGTTCATGTGGGCGATTTTTTCCTGCGCATCGGCGCCCACCGTGTCGGTAGCAAACGAAACGGGAGCATCCACCATTTTCGCCAGATAAGCAGCTACGGGCGCCAAAGAATACGCTTCCTCGTAGCCTTCGCCCTTCGGACGGCCCAAATGGGACATAAGAATAGCCTTCGCACCGGCATCAACCAGGTATTTAATGGTTGGCAGCGCGGCCTTGATGCGCGTGTCGTCGGTAACCGCGCCTTCTTTCAAGGGCACGTTGAAATCCACGCGCACTAACACGCGTTTGCCCTGCGGCGCAAGAGATTCGATAGTTTGAATATCAGACATTAAAGCCTCCCGAAAAAACATCCCGAAAAAGCAATGCGCCGCCCAACCGGACGGCGCACCTGGTTGCGTTCTAGAGCATAATTTTTGCCAGGTCGGCAACGCGGTTGGAATAACCCCATTCGTTGTCGTACCAGGAAACAACTTTCACCATGTCGCCTTCACCGCCCAAAACCATGGTCAGGCCGGAATCGAAGATCGAGGAATTCGCGTTGTCGATGATGTCAACGGAAACAATCGGATCCTCGGTGTATTCCAGGATGCCCTTCATGGGACCTTCAGCAGCGGCCTTCATGGCGGCGTTGATTTCTTCCTTGGTGACCGAGCGCTCAAGCTGGCAAGTCAGGTCAACCATGGAGCCATCGGGAACAGGAACGCGCGTTGCAAAGCCGTCGAGCTTGCCAGCAAGCTCGGGGATAACCAGCGCAACAGCCTTGGCAGCACCCGTGGTAGTGGGAATGATGGACTGTGCAGCAGCGCGAGCGCGACGATAATCCTTGTGCGGAAGGTCCAGAATCTTCTGGTCGTTCGTGTACGCGTGAACCGTGTTCATCATGCCGCGCTTGATGCCGAAGCTGTCAACCAGAACCTTGGCGACAGGAGCAAGGCAGTTCGTGGTGCAAGATGCGTTGGAAACAATGTTCATGGTAGCAGGATCGTAATCCTTGTCGTTGACGCCCATAACAATGGTGGCATCCACGTTCTTACCAGGGGCAGAGATGATGACCTTCTTTGCGCCCGCTTCAATGTGAGCAGCTGCCTTTGTACCATCGGTGAAGAAGCCGGTGGATTCGACAACAACCTGAACGCCCAGCTCGCCCCACGGCAAGTTAGCAGGTTCGCGCTCTGCAAGGACCTTGACGTTCACGCCATCAACGCAGAAACCGTCCTCGGTGACCACAACGGAATCGTAAGCACGACCATGAACCGAGTCGTACTTCAAAAGGTGAGCCAACTGTTCCTTGTTACCCAGGTCATTGACTGCTACGACTTCCAGCTCAGGATCGTTGAACATTGCGCGGAAAGCCAAGCGGCCAATACGACCGAAACCGTTGATGCCAACCTTAGTTGCCATGTCTTTTCCCCTTTCATAAGGATTATAAACAGTTTGGTTTGCCAGGACGCAGGCGCCATAGCGCACAATTCGCCCCTGCAGTTTACCTACTCTCCAACGTTACCACGAAAGCGCGAACGCGCAAGCATCAAACTTGCGAGCGTTTCAAATCATGGGCAAAATCCAGAATACGCTGAACGCGATGAGCGATAGCGGACTTGGAAAGCGGCGGATCAAGCATCTCGCCCAACGCCTTAAGCGACGCATCGGGATGAGCCAGGCGAAGGCGAATGATTTCGCGCAAAGCGGGCGAAAGTTTGCCCATGGCTTCTGCTTGGCGAATCTGCTCGACTGCCTCCTGGAACTCCAAAAACGCGTTCACCGTTTTGCGCTGATTCGCGATTTCCGCATTCGTCGCACGGTTCGCGTCGTTGCGGATGCTCTTGTAAAGACGCGCGTCCTCGAAATGCAGCGCGCTGGTGTGCGCACCCGTGAACGCAAGAAAGTCCGCAATGGCATCCCCGCTTTTCAGGTAGACAATGTAGGTGTTGCGTCGGCGCGAAATACGCGCAGGAATGCCTTTTTCCGTGAAGATACGCGCAACGTCTTCCGCAATGGGTTCTGCCGCAAACGTGATCTCGAAGTGGTAATTGCCCTTCGGGTTCGCAATGAAACCGCTGCCTAAAAACGCCCCACGCAAGTACGCAGCCGCACAGCATTCCTTCTTGATGATAGAAGGGCTCAGGTGCATTTCCAAGCCGCCCGACTCGGAAAGAACGCCCATGTCGCGCAGCGACTGCTCAAGGCGCGGTTGATACGGAGCCTCTATCAGGTAGTTTGGTGTTTGATGCAAAACGCTTCGGCGAATGGTGAGGTTCGTTTGCAAGTCGTAGATGTCGTTGAGCAGCTGTTTGGTCAAACGCGCGATGCTCACAGAATCAGTCACGACCTCCAAACGATACTTGCCTGATCCGCTCAAATACAGCGTGCCATCAATACGCACCAGCGCTGCAAGCGTGGCGCGCTGGCAATGCGTGCACACGGGGCGCACGTGCGAGAGCTCATCTTTAACATCGGAGGTAAACGCCATTATTTCTGCGCCTTTCCCAACGTCTTTCTTGCACCAAGGCGCTGCTGCGAGGCCGGCGCTTGATGCACGGCGCGACCCGGCGTCTGCGACGCGGCGCGACTTGCGGGCTGCGGTACCGCACGCTCAAGCGCCTTGCCCATGGATTTTCCCAACGCGCTGCGCAGCACAGAAACGCTGTGCCAACCGGGATGCTCGGGATTGTAGAAGTCCCGAGTCATATACGCTATACCCTGCTCCCTAAGGAACGTGCGATCATCGGGCCCCAGGGAAACGCGGCGCATTCCCTGCGGAAAGCTTGCTTGGGCGCCCGAACGAGGCGCATCGGCAAGCACGCAGTTGATTCGATTGCCCATACCGTGTGTTTGCAACGCTTCCACCTGGTCTTTTACTCCAAACCCACGTGTTTCACCTTGCGCATCGGAAATGGAGCTCACGTATATCACGTAGGCATTCGATTCGCAAATCGCCTTCGCAACGCCTGGCACTAAAAGATTCGCGATAACCGAGGTGAACAGCGAGCCAGGACCCAAAATGACGAAGTCCGCTTTGCGCAGCGCGTCAAGCGCCGGCTCGTACGGCTCAATGCGCTCCCCTTCGCGCGTTGCATGCAACCACGCACGATTCAGCGGCTCCGATGAATGACACGCGCACGCCTGCCCGCGCACCTCGTGCCCCTGACACGTAGATGCCGCAAGCTCAACATGCGTAAGCGTAGAGGGAAGCACATGACCACGCGCCTGCAGAAGGTGTTCGCAAATCTCAATGGCCTCGGGGAAAGAACCCGAAGCGTCTTCCAATGCCGCAAGCAGCAAGTTTCCCAACGCATGATTGTCCGCGAAAGGGAAGCGGTATTTGAACGCCTGCGCGAACGTGTCCTCAGGATGCGCCGCAAACGCCGCCAAGCACTTACGCACATCGCCCGGAGGCGTCACGCCCGCTTGTTTACGCAGCTCACCAGTAGAGCCGCCGTCGTCGGCCATAGCAACTACCGCATTCACCTGGCAGTTCAGGCTCAAAAGGCAACGAATAGACATAGGGGCGCCCGTGCCGCCGCCTACCACAACGGCACGCTTGCCCGCAAGCGGATTGCCGGCTGATGGTTCGCATTCGCGTTTCGCATGCGTCAACGGCTTGAACTGGGACGTCAACGATGGATCATGGGTGAAATGAGACAATGGCATAGCGCATCCTTACCTGTTATGAGGAAGCGTATCAACGCCGCCATCTTCCTTCACGCGGCGCGAGGCAGCCGTTTCCGCCTTCATAAGGTCACGGTGCGCAACGCTTACGCGATAACCATGCGTTTTCAGATAATCGCCCGTTGCTTCCGCCAGCGCAACGCTTCGATGCTGGCCGCCCGTGCAGCCCACGGCAATCGCCAGCTGCTGCTTACCTTCGGAAACGTAACCAGGCATGATGCAATCAAGCAGGTCAAACCAACGTTTCTTGAAAAGTTCGGTTTCGGGGCAATCCATAACAAACTTGCGCACTGGATCATCCAAGCCAGTAAGGTTTTTCAGCTCGGAATCGTAATACGGGTTCGGAAGAAAACGCACGTCAATCACCACATCGGCATCGGTGGGTGCACCATGCTTGAAGCCAAACGAATACACGGAAACGCTCAGCGTCTTGCGCGTCTCTTCGCTTCCGAAAAGGGTACGCAAGCGATTATGCAGCTGAGCAGGCAGCATGTCTGTTGTGTCGATGATGTAATCGGCGCGCTTCGCCACCGAAGAAAGCAACATGCGCTCGCGGACAATGCCCTGGCCAATGCTGGAGCCGTCATCGCACAGTGGATGTCTGCGGCGCGACGATTTATAGCGCGAAACCAGCTTCTCATCGGCGGCATCAAGGAACACAATGCGATAATCCACGCCTTTTTTGTCCAGCTCAGAGATGATATGCGTAAGCTTTTCGAAGTAAATGTGATTACGCGCGTCGCACACCACCGCCGTATACGTTTTCTGAGCGCCTTGAGCATCGGGCGCGCGCAAATCAACAAGGTCGGCAATCAAAGGCGCCGGCAAGTTGTCCACGCAGAAATAACCCATGTCCTCGAACACGTGCATTGCTTCTGTACGACCCGCGCCGCTCATGCCTGTGATAATCACGAGATTCGGCATTTTATTTTCTTCGACAACGCTTTTCACATGTTGCGCCTCGCTGGGGTGCTGGTCAAGAGCGCCCTGATCTTTCGGGGTGCCCGTTATATTGTCATTCGCAATCGTCATGGGAATCTCCTTCCTGTTCGCTTGCCTGTTTGTCATTATACTGCCGCAGCACCTTGTAAAGTTCCTCGGCAACTTCATCGGGCACGCCGGGCACCGCCTGAAGCTCCTCAAGCGACGCCGCTTTCAAGCGCGCAAACGAGCGGAATTCCCTACGCAGCGCTTTCTTGCGCACCGGTCCCAGTCCGGAAATTTCATCAAGCACGGAAAGCGTCATGCCCTTCCCGCGCAGCTCACGATGAAACGTAATAGCGAAGCGGTGCGCCTCGTCACGCACTTGCTTGACCAGGTACAACGAAGCCGAGCCGCCGGGCAGCACCACTGGGCCGCTTTCCTGCCAGGGCACGAACAGCTCTTCGTCGCGTTTGGCCAAGCCGCACAGCGCGATATCGTGGATGCCCATTTCGCCGAACATCTCAAGCACGGCATTAAGCTGCGGGCGGCCGCCGTCAAGAATGATCAAGTCGGGTTTCGAGCCAAAACGCTGGTCCTCCATGCGCTCGGCGCAATAGCGGCGCTGCATGACTTCTTGCATGCATAAGAAGTCGTTTGCTTCGTCAAGCTGGGCTTTTATCTTGAAACGACGGTACTGATTCTTCGCTGGCTTACCGTTTTCGAACACAACCATCGATGCCACGGTGTACGAGCCGTGGTTCGTGGAGATATCGAAGCACTCAATGCGGTGCGGCGGGCGCTCAAGAGCAAGAGCGCTTTCCAGCTGAAGAAGCGCGTTGTTGATGCGCCGGTCATCGTAATTCGTGCGCACTTTGTAGCGCATCAAAGCGTGACGCGCGTTCGTTTCCGCCAGGTTCAGAAGGTCGGCTTTCTCCCCTTTTTCAGGCGCAACGAAATGCACTTTCGCACCATGTTTGCTTGCCAGCTTGTCGGTGAGCCACTGGCTCATGGCAGTATCGTCTTCAGGGAGCGTGCGAACAATCACCTCGCGCGGAATTGACGTGGCCACATCGTAATAACGCAGCAAGAAGGAGTGCAGTAAGTCCTGGTCAACGACGTTCGTACCTTTATTCAAGATGAATTCGTTGTTGTTGATGATGCGCCCTTCGCGCACCATCAAAACTTGCACGCCCGTAATGGTTTCTTCGCGGAAGAACCCAATGACATCCGCGAAAAGATTCTGCGCTATCACCGCATGCTGCTTTTGCGAAAGCGACTTGATGGTATCGATGCGGCTTTTAATGCGCCCCGCACGCTCAAAGTCCAGCTCACCAGCCGCTTGTGCCATTTCCTCCGTAAGCTCGGCAATGAACTCGTTGTGATTGCCCGCCAAAAACCGCTGAATGCGTTTGACGTTTTCCTTGTACTGATCAGGCGTGATGCCACCGCAGCAGGCTCCAGGACCCAATCCCACATGGCTGTCGAAGCACGGACGCACGCCCGCATTTCCCAGAAACGCATCAAGCGAACCGCTATCGGTCAGGCGCTTGATGCGACGCCATTCCGCACACGATGCGGAGCACAACGGCACCACGCGGCGCGCAATATCCACCATTTCGCGTGCAGCACGACTATCAGTGAAGGGACCGAAATACTTTGTTCCTTCGCGGTGCTTCTCACGCGTATATTTGATGGCGGGAAAAACGTCTCCCGTGGTGAGCGCAATGAACGGATAACTTTTATCATCTTTAAAGTCTGCGTTGAAAAACGGCGCATATTGCTTGATCAAGTTGTTTTCCAGAACAAGCGATTCGTGCTCATTTTCAACCACAATGTAGTCGAACGATTGAATCTGGTCCACCAGCAGCGGAATCTTCGCGCGATCGTCCTGGAAGTTCACGTACTGGCGCATGCGGGCGCGCAGCTGTTTTGCCTTGCCAACGTAGATAACGGCGCCTTCTGCATCTTTCCACAGATAGACGCCCGGCAACGTGGGCACGTTATCAAGTTCGCCGCGCAAACGCGTAAGCTTTTCCTGAAGCGATTCTTGCGTGCGCGGTGCAGCACAACTGGATCCGTTGTCAAGGCCGTTTGCCGCAGCACCGTCAAGGTCGTTCGCTATGGTGCCGTCAAGCGCACCTGACATGCTGTCACCAGGTGCGCTTTCGGTAATGTTTTCCGTAATGTTTTCCATGCAGATAAGTATACCAGCCGCACGCGCACGTATGGCGCGCGCAGACCCATGCCCCGCAAAACCTGCACTCCCATTGATGACAAATTACCCCACCTTTTGTCAACAATTTCGCCTTCCCAATCAGCACTCACAACACAGAAGGGTGCCGCTTAACGTTGCTGCAACGCGTTCGCCGCGCAAACGAAACGCTTTATTAATGGTTTGTTAAAACGGCGCGCATCTTGACAAAAATGAACCATACTGCCATCAGTGAAAATACCAAGCGAGTGTCTTGGCATACTTCGTGCAAAAGGAGTTAAAGTGAGTTACGTACAAGACGTTCTTAAAATGGTCAAAGCAAAAGACCCCGAGCAGACCCTGTTCATTCAAGCTGCAACCGAGATTCTTGAAACCCTTGAGCCCGTTATGGATGCGCATCCCGAATACCAGGAGAATCATATCCTGGAGCGCTTCGTTGAACCCGAGCGCGTTATCATCTTCCGCGTTCCGTGGATTGACGATGCCGGCGTTGCGCAAGTAAACCGCGGCTATCGCGTTGAATTCAACAGCGCCATTGGACCCTACAAAGGCGGCCTGCGTTTCAACCCCACCGTCAACCTGGGCATGCTGAAGTTCTTGGGTCTTGAGCAGATTCTGAAGAACTCCCTGACCACCCTGCCCATGGGCGGCGGCAAAGGCGGTTCGGACTTTGATCCGAAGGGCAAGTCCAACAACGAGATCATGCGCTTCTGCCAGTCGTTCATGACCGAGCTGTATCGCCACATTGGCCCGAACACCGACGTTCCCGCTGGTGACTTGGGTGTAGGCGGCCGCGAAGTTGCCTACCTGTTTGGTCAATACAAGCGCATCGTGAACGAGTGGTCTGGCGTTTTGACCGGCAAGGGCCTGCAGTTCGGCGGCTCGCTTGCCCGCACCGAAGCCACCGGTTACGGCCTGGTTTACATGGTTGCCGAGCATCTGAAGTGCACGGGCGACTCCTTTGAGGGCAAGACAGTTGTTGTCCATGGTTCCGGCAATGTTGCCATTTACGCAGTTCAAAAGGCTGAGCAGCTGGGTGCTCGCGTTATTGCCGTGTCCGACACGAAGGGCTACGTTGTTGACGAAGAAGGCATATCCGTTAAAGCGCTGGAGGCAATCTACAATGCGAAGCGCTCCGGTCACGACAAGGGCGTTTCGCTGGCGATGTACACCGATCATCGTCCGAACGCGAAGTTTGTCGCCGAAGACGGCCGCGGTGTTTGGAAGCTCAAGTGCGACATCGCGCTTCCCTGCGCACGCGAGAACACGCTGCTTTTGGAAGACGCTCAGGCTTTGGTTGCCAACGGCTGCAAGATTGTGGGCGAAGGCGCGAACATGCCCACCACGCTTGAAGCAACCCAGTACCTTAAGGACAACGGCGTGGTCTTCTTCCCCGGCAAAGCCGCAAACGCAGGCGGCGTAGCGGTTTCCGGCCTGGAAATGAGCCAGAATGCCGAGCATCTGTCCTGGACGTTCGAGGAAGTGGACAACAAGCTCAACGGCATTATGTGCAACATCTACCATGCCATCGACGACGCCGCAAAGCGTTATGGCCATGAAGGCGATTACGTTATGGGCGCAAACATCGCCGGCTTTGAGAAAGTTGCCGACGCCATGATTGCTCAAGGTGTCTGCTAATCCGCAGCGAAGTTTATATGCTCTAACAAGAAAGCCGCTGATTTCACCGTCAGCGGCTTTCTTCATGTCAAAACAGCAGTTCCGAGTTAAAATGTATCTCTACGTCCACCGCTTGCGAATACCTACCCGTGAGCACGAGGCCATCGCGTTGTAAACACAAATCTGGAGACATTCCGCAAACAAGCAATCCTTTTCGTCTCAGCATAAATGCGGAGCAGATTATCCTGCTTTAATCCTTATTTCATCCTTCCCATCACCTCGAGCAGATCCTCGTATGTTGCCACGTTGTGGTAACATACGTCGCTGGTGCTCATCTCGTTGAAGAGCTTCTTCACGCAGATAAGCGGAGGCATGCTGCTGGCGCGCCACGAAGGCGTACCCTTTCCCGAGTTCCATCAAAAACTCACTCAGGCTGGTGATAATCGCCTGTTCGAGCCCGCTCTCCAAAAAGCTTTTGTCCTGCGGGACGTCAAGGAACTCGGCAATCACGGGATTTTTGATAAATTCAAGACGATTTCGCTGGTAGGCAAAGGTTTTCTTCTCCATCTCAGCAACAACAGGCATTTTATCCGACGACATGACGAGTCGATCATAATGAAGCGTGCTAACGTTGCGGTCGAGCGTCCTTACACTCCAGCCTTGATCGCTGGCTTCCTTCTCGTACCAAGCGCGAGCCTGCACGTTGTCAACACGTAGCAGCACAAGGTAATGCGACCACGTGAGCCGCGGGGAAGATTTTGACAACATCGTTGTCAAAATGTCCGGGTACTCCTTGTGAAACTACACGAATCGGTAAAGTGTACGAGGCTCGAAGCCTCTGCCGTAGGCTTTCGCCAGTTGTTTTGAAAGCTCGCTGATTACCCTTTTACCGTATTCCGCCCTATCTTCTCCTTTGAGCTGCTCTTCGTAGATACGCTTTCCCAGTAACCAATTGCGTTGGATGAGCACGGTGTTGACAGCGCGATAGGAGATATCCTTTGCCGATTCGATGATAGCCTCGGCGTCATCAATCAAGCTGTCCGATCGAACATACTCGACGGTATCCTGCGCTCGCATGGATAGTTTGTCCATAGCCACTCCTAGATCACTTGGGGACGGTTTCGAGGCTCTATGCTGACGATTTACCGCTTGAACTCCCCTGCATCAGCATACGCTCCACAGCCTGCTACTTCTGCTCAAGCATTTTTGCAATATACTTGCCGGTGTAACCCACGTTCTTTGCAGCAACTTGTTCGGGCGTGCCCGTAGCAATAACCTTACCGCCGCGATCGCCGCCTTCAGG
This sequence comes from uncultured Eggerthellaceae bacterium, assembly GCA_934631995.1. Lineage (GTDB taxonomy): Bacteria > Actinomycetota > Coriobacteriia > Coriobacteriales > Eggerthellaceae > CAKUOV01. Next base: position 15,684 of record CAKTYF010000012.1, on the reverse strand, counting down.
ACCCATGTCGATAATGTAGTCGGCAGATTTGATGACATCCAAGTTGTGCTCAATGACTAAAACAGTATTGCCGCTCTCCACCAAGCGCTGCAATACCACCAGCAGTTGGCGGATGTCTTCGAAATGCAAGCCCGTTGTAGGTTCATCCAGAATATAGAACGTTTTACCCGTTTGCCTGCGCTGCAATTCACTCGCAAGCTTTACGCGTTGCGCTTCACCGCCAGAAAGCGTGGTTGCCGGCTGACCCAAACGGATATAGCCCAAACCCACATCGAAAAGCGTTTGGAGCTTACGTTTGATGCTGGGAATATTCTGGAAGAAGGAAAGCGCCTCTTCAACCGTCATATCCAACAGCTCCGCAATGTTCTTGCCACGATACGTAACTTGCAACGTTTCGCGGTTGTAGCGCGAACCGCCGCATACTTCGCAGGGAACGTAAATGTCGGGCAGGAAGTGCATCTCGATTTTTATCTGGCCATCACCTTTGCACGCCTCGCAGCGACCACCGGACACATTGAAGGAGAAACGGCCTGGCGCATATCCACGCGCCTTCGCTTCATTCGTTGATGCGTAGAGAGCACGCAAGTCGTCCCAAAGGCCGATATACGTTGCCGGGTTCGAACGCGGCGTGCGACCAATGGGACTTTGATCGATGTTGATGACCTTATCGATAGCCTCCACTCCAAGAAGCTTCTTGTACGGTGCCGCCGTCTTATGCGCGTGATTAACGCGATTTGCCAACGCAGGGGCCAACGTGTCAGTGATAAGGGAGCTTTTGCCGCTTCCCGATACACCGGTTACCACGCACAGCGTGCCAAGCGGAATATCGATTGAGACGTTCTTCAGGTTATTGACGCGCGCGCCTGAAAGGCTAATGCAGCCACGTTCTGGATTGCGACGCGTGGCAGGAACCTCTATCTTGCGACGTCCGCTCAAGTAATCGGCGGTAATAGACCCTTGGGTGGCCTGCACCTGCTCAGGCGTACCGCAAGCAACAAGATAACCGCCGTTTTCTCCGGCGCCCGGACCCATGTCAATAACGTAATCAGCGCTTCGGATGGTGTCCTCGTCGTGCTCCACCACAATGACGGTATTGCCCAAATCGCGCAGATTCTCAAGCGTGGCAATGAGTCTGTCGTTATCACGCTGATGCAAGCCGATGGAGGGCTCGTCCAAAATATAGAGCACGCCCATAAGTCCTGCGCCAATTTGCGTTGCAAGGCGAATACGCTGCGCCTCGCCACCGGATAAAGATGCGGTCGCACGGTCAAGCGTCAAGTAATCAAGTCCCACATCTACCAGGAATTTCAAGCGAGCAACAATTTCTTTGACAATGGGACCCGCAATGGCAAGATTTTGCCCCTCAAACTCCAACGAGCGGAAGAATTCAAGCGAATCGCGCGCGCTCATTTCCGTTACTTCGTTGATGGATTTTCCACCCACTGTAACGGCAAGAATCTCAGGTTTCAAACGCTTTCCGTGGCACGACGGACAAGGATGCTGGGAGAAATACGCGTTGAATTTATCGCGCTGCTTGTCGCTAGAAGCCTCATCGCGGCGCTGGATAATGGCGGCGCGTGCGCCATCCCACGTGATAAACCAATACGTATCGCGTCCGCTTACCGTCACGTAATCAACGCGGATCTTCTCATCGCCCGTGCCGTCCATGATTGCACGTTTCGCTTTAGCCGGCAAATCTTCCCAGGGCGTCTGGTCGCTGATGCCTAAATGCTTGCAAAGCGCTTGCAAAACCTGGGGATAATAATTGCCGGTGCTGAATGGCACTAAGCAACCTTGCGCAATGGACAGCGAAGGATCGGGCACAACTAAAGATTCGTTCACTTCTTCGGCCGTACCAATGCCCAAGCATTCCGGGCAGGCGCCATAGGGAGCGTTGAACGAAAAGTCGCGCGGTTGCAAATCATCAATCGAATGGCCATGCTCGGGACAAGCAAGAGCAAGCGAATACACATGCTCGTTTTCAGCCAGACCACCCGTAGCGCCCGAGGAAACATACGAACCGCGCGGCTCAGAGCTTTCCTCTCCCAAGATTTGCACTAAAACGCGACCATCGGCCAAAGATGTTGCTTTTTCAACCGCTTCCGCAATACGGCTTGTTGCCGAGGATTTCAAAACAACGCGGTCGACCACAACATCAATAAAATGCTTGATTTTCTTGTTCAGGGTAAGCGGCTCGCCATCAAGCTTATGCACTTCACCATCAATGCGCACGCGCACAAAACCCTCTTTTGCCAAATCGGCGAAAAGCTTGGTGAACTCGCCTTTCCTTCCCGTAACAACTGGCGCCATAATCATGGCTTTCGTTGTTTGGCCATCACCCAGAGAAAGAATTTCATCGGCTACTTGATCGGTGGTTTGCGCTTTGATTTCCCGACCGCATTCAGGACAATGAGGGATACCGGTGCGCGCGAACAACAAACGAAGGTAGTCGTAAATCTCGGTTGTGGTACCCACCGTTGAACGCGGGTTCCTACTTGTGGTCTTTTGATCGATAGAAACCGCAGGTGAAAGACCATCAATGCTGTCAAGATCGGGCTTATCCATTTGCCCCAGGAACATGCGCGCATAGCTGGATAGCGACTCAACGTAGCGCCTTTGCCCTTCTGCGTAAATGGTGTCAAACGCCAAGCTTGACTTGCCGCTGCCCGAAAGACCCGTGATAACAACCAGCTTATCACGCGGAATAGTAACGTCAACATTCTTAAGATTGTGCTCGCGCGCACCTTTGATGACAATGGAATCTTGTCCCACGATAACTCCCTTATATGCTTGCATCGCATTCGTTTTTCAGGGGCACATTATACCCCTCTATAGCAAACATTTGTTTGTTTATTTCATGCAAAACAAGTAACGGGTCCCATTCTGTAGAATCATGGCAAATATAGCACGGTTCGAGGCTTCATTGTCTCCGATATGATTGGATCGGGAAACGCAAGAGCACCCGAATCGTTATGCGCCTCATGCGCGTGGATGCGCTTGCGCGTGAGCCGCTTTCAGGCGATCCGAGGTCAAATGCGTGTAAATCTGCGTTGTGGAAAGGCTTGCATGCCCCAATAATTCCTGCACGGTTCGAAGATCGGCCCCACCATTGAGCATGTCCGTTGCAAACGTATGCCGCATTGCATGGGGCGAAAGAGAAGGATCGAGCCCTGTTTCAAGCACGTGCTCCTTGAAGATTTTCCGCAGAGAGTCGGCCGAAAGCGGCTTTCCGTTTTTCGACAGAAAAAACGCTGCAGAATCGCCCGAGGCATTGCTGTTTTTCGCAGCCAAAAGGGGGCGCGCATACGTCAAATAGCGCTCAAGAACGCTTACACATTGATCGTGGAGAACAACATCGCGCTCTTTTGATCCCTTGCCCATCAGTCTCATGCGGGCAGCGCCGCAATCGACGCTTGAAACCGTGAGTCCTGCCACTTCTGAAATACGCGCGCCCGTAGCGTACAAGACCTCGAAGATTGCCTCGTCGCGCAAAGCAAGGGCTTCTTTTACGTTGGTAGGCGCCGTGGCCGCAAAGGATTGCGCCTCTGGCTCTTCCGTATCGGTTTCAAAACACGCATCATTTTCAAGCGTGGCAAACAATGCATCGATTTCCACCGTTGACAGGACATGGGGCAGATGATGCGCAATTTTAGGTCCCTGAACAGCGCTTACCGTATTGCACGACGATATCTGAGAAACGTTGAGCCAGCGGAAAAACGTGCGCAGCGAGCTCAATCGCCGATTGATTGTCTTACGAGAATATCCTGCGCTCATCTGATCCGACAAATATCCCCGTACATTGCGCGTAGAAGGAGCAAGCGCATCGAATTCCGAACGCTTCGCATACCGAAGATACGTGCGTACGTCTGCTTCATAAGCGCGAACGGTATGGGCAGAGTAATTGCGCTGCCCACTCAGAAAAGCAAGAAACCCTTCAACGATTTCCTCTAATTCATCGTTTCGTTCGCTCTCGTTTTGCATTGCTCCCCTGCCCCACCTGTTGTGTCTATCACATTATTCCAATAGCAGGCCCGCAGCGCAAAGCGCCTTGCAATAATCCTCAAGCGCAGCGTTGCCTCGTTGAGCATACGCGGTATAACGCGCTTTCTTGTTGCGAATGGGCGGATCAAGCGGCTCAAGCATGCCGAAATTGACATGCGAAGGCTGGTAATCCACCGTTTCCGGGTTCGTGGCGTAATTCAAAAGCGCCCCGAAGACCGTATGCTTCGGCAACGGCGGAAGCTGCTCACCGCGAAGCAGCGCCGTAACAGCAAATGCAACATGCAGACCGGAGCGAATGGCCTCAACGTATCCTTCCGTACCGGAGACCTGCCCCGCAAGATATACGGGAACACCCATTTGCGCAGATGCAGCCGTCATGTTCAACTCGGAATCAAGAACTTTCGGCGCATCAACGAACGTATTGCGATGCATAACGCCGTAACGCGCAAACTCCGCCTGTTCCAAACCGGGAATCATGCGAAAGACGCGACGCTGCTCGGGAAACGTCAAGTTGGTTTGGAATCCCACTAAGTTATAGCAGCTGCCATGCGCATCTTCCGCGCGAAGCTGCACTGCCGCCCAAGGACGCTTCCCCGTTCGCGGGTCAATCAACCCCACAGGCTTCAGCGCGCCGAAACGAGGCGCATCTCTTCCCGCTCGCGCAATTTCCTCGACCGGTTGACATGCCTGGAAAAGATCTCTCGTCTCGAAATCTTTCTTGATAACGCGTTCCGCCGCCAAAAGCTCGTCAATGAACTGCTCGTATTCCTCTTTGCTGAACGGGGCGTTCAGATAATCCCCCAACCCCTCTTCGTAGCGGCTCTGCCTGAAAAGGATATCCATATCCAAAGAATCGGCCATAACGATAGGAGCAGCCGCATCGAAAAATGCAAGATGTTCAAGACCAGTTACCTTACCAAGAGATTCAGCCAAAGAATCGCTGGTCAACGGCCCCGTTGCAACAACAAGAGCATCGAAGCCCTGGGCTTCGGCCTGCAAGTCGCTTGCTTCCCTGCGCTCAAGGGAAATCAGGGGATGCGAGCAAATAAGCTCAGTGATCCTTTGCGCAAAAAGCTCCCTATCCACTGCAAGGGCACCGCCCGCTGCAACTTCCGTTTCAAGCGCCACCCGGTAAAGAACCGAACCCAGCTTATCAAGCTCCCCTTTCAGCATGCCCGCTGCAGAATCGGGGTTCTTACCCTTTAGCGAGTTCGAGCAAACAAGCTCGCCCAGTAAATCAGTTTTATGGACATCGGTCTTTTTCTGGGGACGCATTTCAACAAGCGTCACCGACACGCCGCGAGAAGCAAGTTGCAGCGCGCATTCGCTACCGGCAAGACCGCCGCCGATTATTTTTGCTTTCTTTTCCATAGGGCAAAGCATAGCAAATAATCAGCCGATACAGGCGGTGGCCAAGAAGAAATGCAAGTTTCAAACACGCGCTGCACCCACTATCACGACAGCGGCCCATAGCTCCCGTCGGGATAACACGTTATCAGGCCAGCATCCTGCGCTTCTTCGATGCGCACCGATGCCCAAGCGGAAGGATTCTCGTTTCCGCAATACTGCAAGGCAAACGAGTAAATTTGCTCCTGGTCAAGCGGCTCGGCAATAAGGGCCCTGATAAGCGGATCATCAAATAACTGCGTAGCATCCTGCGCGACTGCATCAACCGAAGAACCCACTAACATGCCTTCCTTCAGCTCTTGCGGATAAAGGGAGACAAGCGCTTCTAGGAATGTTTCGTCATCAACAATGGGCACGGCGCCCTGAAAAAGCAAGCGATTCGCTCCCTTCGAATTCGGTGCCGTAATGGCACCGGGCACCACCATAACTTCGCGTCCTAAGCTCAACGCATCATCGGCGGTGGAAAACGTGCCCGATGGCAAGCCTGCTTCCACAATAAGCGTTGCTTTTGAGAGCGCCGCAATAATACGATTTCGCAGGCGAAACGTATAAGGAAGCGGCTCGAAACCCCACTCTTGCTCAGAGACAATTGCACCGCCTTCATCGATTATCCGTTGGAAGAGCGCCTTGTTCTGCGCAGGATAAATCTTATCGCACCCGCCGCCAAGCACCGCAACGGTGGCGCCATGGTGTTCAAGCGCGCCCAGATGAGCAGCACTATCGCACCCGCGTGCGCCACCCGACACAACAGGTATCCCCTGACGTGCCGCAAGTGCGGCAAAACGCTGCGCGCACCCCTTCCCGTACGGCGTTGCTTTACGCGCGCCCACAATGGACAAGCCTAAACGCAGGCACTGCGGATTCCCTATCACGTACAGCATGCGCGGAGGAGCAGGAAGCTCACGCAAAGCATCGGGATACTCAGCTGAATTCACATCAATCTCGTAGCGCGGACCTTCAAGCGCGCAGCATGCTGCCTTAGCACATCGTTTATTTTCTGCCATATTACCCTCCCCGAGACTCATCACTCATGCGCAGACCGGCTGCTTCGCAGATATGGCCTTTCGTTACGCGCTCGCTTTCTTCAAGATCCGCTATGGTACGCGCCACTCCCAACGTTCGCACTATCGCACGGCCGCTGAATTTCCTCTTATCGGCAAGCGCCTCGAAATAACGTGCTGCTTCTTCATTGAGCAGGCACGATGCAATTAAATCTTTGGCACGCGTATCAGATGACTCGTGGCGCTGCTTTCTCCATGCGCGAAATGCTCTTCCCGCCTCAACGCCTTCTCGAAGGATCTGAGACGATGTTCCCTGGCCCGAGCGAAGCACATCGGCGGAACGCAAGCGTCCAACATTGATGCGCATATCAATGCGGTCGAGAATCGGCCCACCAATGCGCGCTTGATAGGAAGAAATCTGATAGGAAGTGCAGGTGCAAGGCGTTTCCTTATCGCCCAAGTACCCGCAAGGACACGGATTAGCCGATGCTGCCAAAGCAAAGCGCGCCGGCATGGTAACCGATGACGTTGCCCGGACAAGTGTCACTTCGCCCGACTCCATAGGCTGGCGAAGACTCTGAAGCACCGCGGGTTTGAACTCGGGAAGCTCGTCCAAGTAAAGCACTCCCCGGTGCGCCAGCGTTATCTCACCTGGTCGTACGGGGTTTCCACCCCCTACAAGACCTGCGCATGATGCGGAATGATGGGGTGCTCTGAAAGGACGCCTGCCCATCAAAACATCTTGGGCATCCAAACCTGCAACGGAATAGATTGTTGCTACCTCGAGCATTTCCTCCTGCGAAAGCGACGGCAAAATACTCGGCAGGCGCTCTGCCAACATCGTCTTTCCCGAACCAGGAGGCCCCACGAGCAACACGCCGTGGTTTCCCATTGCAGCAATCTGCAATGCCCGTTTCGCATGATCGTGGCCTGCCACTTCCGAAAAATCGGGAAGCACCCCGTCAAACAATAGAGCAGCACCTTCATACGACTGGAAATATCCTGTTTTTAACGCAGAGAGGTTATCGAGTATGCGAATCGTCAGATTGTTATCAAGAACACCTAAATTTGAATCATGGGCGCAGCAGAGCGAATAGCCATCGCGACAGGCACTTTGCGCATACGCAAGCAACCCGGGAACTGGTTTGACACAACCATCAAGAGAAAGCTCGCCAACAAATAGGGTTTTGCTTGCAACCTGGGCGCTCACCTGCCCCGAAGCAATAAGTATTCCCAACGCGATAGGCAAATCGAAGCCAGAACCGCGCTTTTTCAGAGAGCCTGGCGCAAGATTGACCACAATCTTATCCCCCGGCATGGAAAATCCGCTGCTCCGCAAGGCAGCGCGTACTCGTTCGCGCGCCTCTTGAATGGCGGCATCCGTCATGCCGACGATCGTAAAGCCTGGCAACCCCTGAGATATAACGACCTCGACCTCAACAGGCAATGCCTCAACACCAACGATGGTCGCCGAATGAACGCTGCATTGGCAAATCATGATTAGTCTACCCCGAACGCATTGATGTGGTGGCGCAGCGTTGCTTTGTTCTTACCTAGAACAAGAATGCCAATCACGTCAAAACGAAAACGCATTTCTCCGCAATCTGAATCGCGCAGATAATAAGCCGATATCTTCTCGTATCGATCGCGCTTTTCCTTGGTGATTGCTTCTTCGGGAAATCCTTTATCTATGTCAGAACGGGTTTTGACCTCGACAAACACTAGCATGTCTTCGTCAAATGCAATGATATCGGCCTCGCCTGCAGGGCAATGCCAATTTCGCTCGACGATTTGATAGCCATGCCGCTCAAGAAATTTCGCTGCAGCATCCTCGCCTTTTTTGCCCAGCTCAATGCGCTCGTCTTTTTCCTGATCAACGGTTGTTTCAAGTTCTTCCATAATCTTTCTCCTTTCGACAGGAGAAGATTACGAAAGCGCGTTGACAAAAACCTATCAAGGCGGAGCATTCCGCTATCAAAAAGCTATCAAATCAAAGAAAAACGATGACAAAAAGCTACAAAATAATGACAGGGGCATATAAACAAGTAAACCGCATCAAAGAGCGGCTCAAATATAGCAAGACCGCACGAACATATGCTTGCAGATATACCCGCTGCGTCACACGAACCAACAAGCGCTAAACGCAGGGCGCTATGAGCGCTAGAACAACGTTTCCTGCAGGAAAGAATGGCAGAAACTCACACGATGATAGGGCGTCAATCCGTACGCGCGAATCGCCTCAATATGGGCTGCACTCGCATACCCTTTGCACTGATCCCAGCCGTATTGCGGGTATTCCCGCGCAAGGGAAACCATAAGCGTATCACGCTCAACTTTCGCAACAACGCTCGCGGCGGCAATGCTTGCACATTTCGCATCGCCTTTTACAATATTGCGCTCACGTTTATCGAAATGCAGCGGATTGCCATCAAGCAAAAGAAGATCAACGTCAAATCCTTGTCGCTCAATAGCCGCGACCGCTTTCGAGAATGCGCAGACAAGCGATGCCGTCATGCCTTGCGCATCAATCTCGTGAGGCTGCACATACTGCACTGTCCACGCAAGGGCAACTTCTTTTATCTTACGCGCCACCTCTTCACGCTGCGCAGCATCAAGCTGTTTCGAGTCATTCAGCATTGCAATATGCGGTTCATCAGGCAAAATAACAGCACCAACCGCTAAGGGACCTGCAACCGAGCCGCGCCCTACCTCGTCAAGTCCAACAAATACCGAAGCTTCGCATTCATCGGCAAATGAACGTTGGAACGCATACAGGCCCTCTAAGCGCTTTTGCTCCGCTGCTTCTTTTTCAATACGCTTGCGAGCAGTATTCAATGCAGACACAACGCCTTTACGTGTGTCCGCCTTAAGAGATCGCTCCAAAGAAGGAAAGGTGGATGCATTGGCGCACGCCAACATCGCGCGAATCTCTTCGACTGTTTGCGCATGACCAGTTGCACTTTGTCCTACACCGCGAATTGCGCGTGCCATGTTCACCGATTCCTTCCCGTAAAAAACAATGCCCGCACGTTGCGCGGGCATTGAAGCGTGCGTAAAAAAGCGGCCCAAGTTCCCATCCGAGACCATGAACCGCTTTTGCGCACGGTGTGCGAGCATTGAAGCGTGCGTAAAGAGGCTTACTTAAATGCCTTTTCCTTAATTTTAGCAGCCTTGCCAACCTTCTTACGGATGTAGTACAGCTTAGCACGACGAACCTGACCACGACGAGCAATCTCGATGCGCTCGATCTTCGGAGAATGAACCGGGAAGGTACGCTCAACACCAACGTTGAAGCTAATCTTACGAACCGTGAAGGTCTCACGAGCACCAGCGCCCTGACGACGAATGACATCGCCCTGGAACACCTGGATACGTTCGCGGTTACCTTCGGTAATGCGATAGTGAACCTTAACGTTGTCGCCAACGACGAAATCAGGAATGTCCTGCTTGATCTGCTGTTGCTCGATTGCGCGAATGATATCCATTTTCTAATCCCTCTATATCTATTTCTTAGCCATTAGCTATTTCATTACAGACACGATTGGAAATTATATCGCGTCACCTGGCTCAACGCAAGAAAAACTATCTGCTTTTTTCAAAAGATGCAAGTTTCGCAAATATTCGGCAATCCGCGACATCTATCTGCGAAAACAGATTGTCGAATCCTGCACCTTACTAGTCTACCACGCCATCTTGCGTACGAATCTGCTTGCGTTTAATTTTACCACCCACTGTTTTGGGCAGTTCATCAACAAACTCAACGACACGTGGATACTTGTACGGAGCCGTTGTGTGCTTCACGTGGTTCTGGAGCTCTTTTACCAGCTCGTCGGACGGCTCGTAGCCTTTCGCAAGCACGATGGTCGCTTTGACCACTTTGCCGCGAATAGGGTCGGGAGCTGCGGTAACAGCGCATTCCACAACTGCAGGGTGCGCAACCAAAGCGCTTTCGACCTCGAAAGGCCCAATGCGGTATCCGGAGCATTTAATCACGTCGTCATTTCGACCCACGAAGAAGCAATACCCATCGGAATCGCGCCACGCCATGTCGTGCAGGTTATAGTACTCGCCGCCCACTGCTTCGGCTGTTTTTTCCGGATTGTGATAATACCCAACAAACAATCCCGGAGGATACGACTCTTTCAGACCGGTAACGCAAATAGCGCCTTCTTCGCCATCTTCAACTTCGCAGCCGTTATCATCAAGCAGCTTGGTGTTCAAAAGCGGCGATGGCTTGCCCATTGAGCCAGGTCGCGGCTCAATCCAAGGATACGTTGCCAAAAGCACAGGACCTTCGGTCTGGCCGAAGCCTTCGCGAATCTTTTTACCTGTCAAACGCTCCCACTGAATAGTCACCTCGGCATTAAGCGGCTCGCCCGCCGTCGCAAAGTTCTGAATGCTTGAAAGATCATACGACGCAACGTCTTCTTGCAGCATAAAACGATACATAGTAGGCGGCGCGCAGAACGTGGTAAGCTGGTAATCCTGCATGTGTTGCAGCAGTTTTGCCGGAATGAATTTGTCCATGTCGTAGCAGAAAACCGTAGCACCGGCAATCCACTGGCCGTAAATCTTGCCCCAACCGAACTTTGCCCAGCCAGAATCGGTCACGGACATATGCAGCTTGTTTTCCTGAACTTGCTGCCAATACTTAGCGGTAAGAATATGACCCAAAGGATGCGCGAAATTATGCATAACGGCCTTGGGGTTGCCCGTAGTGCCGCTCGTAAAGTAGATCAGCATGATATCTTTGCTGGTCACGCCCGCGTCACCCGTGGGGCGCTCGAACGTTTCGCTCTCGTTTTCAATGAGAGAATCAAAGGAAATCCAACCTTCACGCTGACCATCAACAAGAATCGTATTCTTGATGGAGGGAGCTTCTGCCAGCGCCTCTTCCGTTTGCTCCACAACGTAAGGGTCGTTCACGCATACCATAGCTTTTACATCGGCGCTGTTGGCGCGATAGGAAATATCCTTCTTCGTGAGCTGCAATGTTGCAGGAATAATAGTCGCTCCCAGCTTGCACAACGCCGTAGCAACAACCCAGTATTCCCAGCGGCGGCGCAAAATGCACAGCACAACATCGCCCTTGGCAATGCCCAACCCGCGAAAAGCGTTTGCTGCCTTATTCGACAAACGCGCAATATCGGTAAACGTGAAGGTACGCTCTTCGCCTGCATCGTTGCACCACAAAAGCGCCTTCTTATCAGGCTCAACGGCTGCCCATTCGTCAACAACGTCAAAACCGAAGTTGAACGCCTCGGGCACATTTATCTTGAAATTCTCGTAGAAATCCTCATAGGAATCAAAATCAATTCGGGGACAGTACTTCTTAAGGATGTGATCCATTGATAAAAACCTTTCAGGGCATGTCTTCGCGCACGAAACCTTGCTATATCGTTTCAGCTATTCAGCGATAAACGTCACAAAGCGCGCTTCTTCATCGCCGCCGCAACGCTGACCGTGGGGATACGTAGGGTTGAAATAGATGCAATCTCCTTCGTTTAAAACGAATTCCTTATCGCACCAGTTCACGATAACCGTTCCCTTGACTACCAAGTTAAATTCCTGACCGCTGTGCGTTACCAGCTTTGCCGGTTCATCGGAAGGATGCAGAACAACCAGCAGCGGCTGCATGATCTTTCCGGTATAGCGCCAGGCCAGGTCCTCATAATAGTACCCAGGATAGCGATCGACTTCTTTACCCTGCCCCTTGCGAACAATCTGATACGTATCAAGTTTCGCAGCGGTGCCCGTCAGAATCTCGGTAAATTCAATATTGAACTTACGCGCAAGATGATAGATCGCCGAAATGGGTACGTCTTCGCCCGTCTCTTCCCACTTACGATAGGTTTCAACGGGAACACCGAGTTCAGCAGCCATGTCCTCTACGGACACATCGCAGGACTCGCGAAGACCCTCAATACGAAGACCAATTTCGCGCATCTCTGTGACGTCGGACATAATCATCTCCTTTTCTCACGGGCACCACGTTTGAGCACCCTGTTTTTACCTTTATCTCCAGGCTTGAACCTGAAATCCCTCTTATGCTTGGATTCCCAGCTCGAGTGCCTTTTTGTTCAAAGCAACCATTGCCTGCTTCTTAGCGGGAACCACGTGGTCGATAGCCGCATCAAGGGACTCGCGTGCGCAGAAGTTCGTAAGCGCCCACAGCTTGCCCACCAATACAATGTTGGCAAGGCCCTTTAGACCCTCTTTTTCCGCCATTTCAGTAGCGGGAAGCGCAACTACGGTGATATCAGCGCGTTCTTTCATATTCAGAACCAACGTCGAATCAGCAATCACAATACCACCGGGAGCAACCGTGTCGATGAACTTATCGTAAGACGGCTGATTCATGACAATCAGCGCATTCGGATCCATGACCAATGGCGAGCCAATGGGTTCATCGGAAAGCGTAACCGAGCAGCTTGCCGTACCGCCACGCATTTCGGGACCGTATGATGGAAGCCACGAAAGCTCGCGATCTTCCACCAAACCTGCGGAAGCAATCACTTTGCCTGCGAACAAAATACCCTGACCGCCGAAACCGGCCAGAATCGATCTGATCTCGCGCATTATGCCTTACCTCCTTGAGAAGCAATGGGGCAATCCTTCGCACGCGCCGCCGCAGCTTCAGCGGCATTGGCGAAGCCATCGGCAACGACGTCGCGATAAACGCCCAGCGGATAATACGGAAGCATGTTCTCGCGCAGCCACTCGAAAGCTTTTTGCGGCGTCATGCCCCAGTTCGTCGGGCACGTTGCCACGACTTCCACAAAGGAATAGCCAATGCCGTCCACCTGGTATTGGAACGCTTTCTTGATAGCTTTCTTGGCCTTGCGGATGTTCTTAGGGCTGTCTACCGTCACGCGTTCGATATACGCCGGACCATCCAGCGAGCTCAGCAGCTCGCAGACGCGCACCGGATAGCCCGCCGTGGAAACGTCGCGCCCGTAAGGAGACGTCTGCGTTACCTGATTCGGCAAGCTGGTAGGAGCCATTTGGCCACCAGTCATGCCGTAAATGGCATTGTTGATGAAGATGATGGTGATATGCTCGCCACGCGTGGCAGCATGGATGGTCTCCGCCATGCCGATAGAAGCCAAGTCTCCATCGCCTTGATAGGAAAACACAATGTTATCGGGGCAAACGCGCTTGATGCCCGTTGCCACCGCCGGAGCGCGACCATGAGCTGCTTCAGCCATGTCGCATCCGAAGAAGTTGTATGCCATAACAGAGCAGCCAACAGGGGCAACGCCTACGGTGCGCCCCTCAATGCCCAGCTCATCAATGGTTTCAGCAACAAGCCTGTTCACAATACCATGGACGCAACCCGGACAATAATTCGTTACAACGGGAAGCAGCGCGTGAGGACGCTGGAAAACAATCTTCTCTTCAGCCATGTTATTCACCCGCCTCTTCGTTCAACTCAACGATTTTAGCCAGAACCTCTGCCGGCGTGGGGATGATGCCGCCCGTGCGTCCATAGAACGAAACAGGCACACGACCAGCAGAAACAAGACGAATATCGTCAATCATTTGACCCATGTTCATCTCAACGGAAAGGAAGTGCTTAACGTGGTTTGCGGCAGCATCAACAACTTTCTCGGGGAACGGCCACAACGTAATAGGACGAATAAGGCCCGCCTTGATACCTTGCTCACGCGCGCTGACCACAGCAGAACGAGCAATACGCGCGCTTGCACCGAATGCAACCAGCACGATATCCGCGTCGTCTACCATAAATTCTTCGGCACGCTGCTCCTTTTCCTTGATAACCGCGTAACGCTCGTAGCGCTCGAAGTTCTTCTGCTCAAGCAACGCCGGATCAAGATACAGCGAATTTGCAATATTGTGAGCGCGCTTGCCCTTCGTGCCCGTAATGGCCCACGGCTTTTCGGGCAGCTCCGCCTTCGGTTCAGGCAGAACAACCGGCTCCATCATCTGACCAAGCATGCCATCGGCAAGAATCATGACAGGCATCAAGTATTCATCGGCAATGTCGAATGCGTTATACGCGCAATCGGCCATTTCCTGAACGGTGGAAGGAGCCAGCACGATCATATGGAAGTCGCCGTGACCCAGCGCGCGCGTTGCCTGCCAGTAATCAGACTGGGAAGGCTGAATAGAACCCAAACCGGGGCCGCCACGCTGCACATTGATGATAACACCTGGCAAATCGGCACCTGCCATGTACGATACGCCTTCGCTTTTCAGGGAAATTCCCGGCGAAGAAGAAGACGTCATAACGCGTGCGCCAGCAGCAGCGGCACCGTATACCATGTTGATAGCGGCAATTTCGCTTTCAGCCTGCAGATACGTTCCGCCAATCTTAGGCATGCACTTTGACATGTATGCCGCAAGTTCCGTTTGCGGCGTGATAGGGTATCCGAAGAAATAGCGGCACCCTGCGCGCAATGCGCATTCGGCCAGCGCCTCGTTTCCCTTCATCAGCACTTTTTCTGCCACGTTGATCACCTCCAGACCGTAATGGCAACATCGGGGCACATGGTGGCGCAAGTGGCGCAACCCGTGCATTTTTCGTCATCTATGCAGGCAGCCGGATGATACCCTTTTGCCGTGATGACAGAGCTGTCCAGCTGGACAATGCCAACGGGACACGCGTCAACGCAAAGACCGCAGCCCTTGCAGAAAACATGATCGACACTAATATGCGCCATACTGTTTCCTCTCTCTTGTCATCTTATGAAACAACAATCTCTCTCAAAACGTTCAGTATCTTACTCCCAGGGAGTACGAACAAGCATCGAAATAGGATAAAGCGTTACGCCTTGTTCTTTTTGGCTGAATGCCTGATTTATCTGCTCAAAGGACATTTTTGGAACCGTTGTGCACACTAAATTAACGCCCGCAGCCACTGCACATGCCCGTCCAAAATCCAAGGCGTCAACCACAGTAGACGCATCGGTTTGGTCGCGCAGATGCGAGTTATTCACCACACCGGTAACGCGCAGCCCCGATTTCACCTGAATCTCTTCCATGATTTCCAGCGCCTCTTCTGGCTCGCGCGTCAAGTTGCGATATTGGTTCACCACGTAGAGCATCTGGTAGGGGCCTTGCGCGGCTTCGGAAGCAAAGCGTCCCAGAACGGTTGCGCCGGCATCGTCGCCACCCACATCAATCACCAGCACCGATGAGCAATCTCCCTGCGCCCACTGCTCATACACCTGGGAGATTGCCGTTCCCACCGACCCTGAAATGCTGGGGTTGTCAAGCGAAGACCCTGCCAGATTCGGAGCGATAACCGCCA
>CAKTYF010000011.1 GCA_934631995.1 uncultured Eggerthellaceae bacterium | reverse complement strand
CCATGGATGCGCTGGCCGCAAAGGGAAATTACCTGTTCCCCGTGCTATTCGTGTCCGTTGCATGCGGCGCGCTTTCTGGCTTCCATAGCTTGGTTTCCTCGAACACGTCTTCCAAGCAGCTCTCCAACGAATCGCACGCACGTCCCGTTGGATACGGCGCCATGATTCTGGAATCGTTCGTTGCCATTCTTGCTATTGTGTTCGCAGGCGTTATGTACAGCGACATGAACACGGCAGGCACCGGCGCGCTGAACAACGGCGCGGCATCAACCCCGTTCCAGATTTTCGCGGCAGGCATTGCGCGCGGCATGACGCTCATGGGATTCGACCAGACTTTCGCCACCGTCTTCATGACCATGTGCGTTGCCGGTTTGGCTTTGACCTCGCTTGATGCTGTTGCCCGCATTGCTCGCACCTCGTTCCAGGAGTTGCTCTACAACACAAACGATGCTCTGGCAAGCACGCAGGAAGTCCAAACGGGCGCCCGCAAGGTTTTCACGAACACGTACGTGGCAACCGTGCTCACCCTGATTTTGGGTCTGGCTTTGGCATTCGGCGGCTACCTGAACATTTGGCCGCTGTTCGGCGCTTCCAACCAGCTGCTGGGCGGCATGACCATGATCACCCTGGCGGTATTCTGCAAATGCACCGGCCGCAAGGGCTGGATGCTGTACGTGCCCGTTGCGTTCCTGCTGGTCTGCACGTTCACGTCGCTGGCTATGAGCATTGTGGGTTGCGTGACCGCGCTTTCCGCCGGCGTTACGTTCACCGTATTGGCCACGAAGGGCCTGCAGCTTGTGTTCGCTATCCTGATTGTGATTTTGGGCATTATCGTTGCATACAACTGCCTGAAAGAGCTGTTCACGAAGAAGGCTGGCTCCATCCCCGACGAAGAGCCCGAGTGGACCGAGCTCGGCCGTGAAAACGTTGCGAAGGCTGCGGAGAACAATTCGCAATCCGCTGGCCCCACCACCCCCGCAACAACAGCGGAGTAAGCAAAACCCAGCGAGCAAGCTCAACAAGCGCCGTTGAGCAAAACGTTGTTAATTGAAACCAAAGCCCGAGGCATCTACGCCCCGGGCTTTTTCTTTCTTCGGTTGCTAGCATCTTTATCCCCGGTGCGAGTTAATTTAAAATCCTCCCTTGCAGTGTGCACCTCCTAGGGCGACTGGAAAGCCTTTGCCCGACGTATAATTATCTGTGCAACCGAATCATCCGACCGCGCGGAAAGGCTCGGAGGGGCGGTGCCGTTTCCGGCGGATGTGGTAGTCCTGTCGCGGCACCGTCCTTCCGAGCCGGACAGGACTACCACCTTGAGCGGAAAGAAGCGACGCAGGCGCGCGCCCTCGGCCACGCCATGGGACGGCACACCCGAGCGGGATCTCAACCCCGCCGAGCGCGCCGTGATGCGCTCCAGCAGGAGCATATACGACTTCCGGCATCACGACTTCGAGGGCGACTCCGAGTTCTGCAACGGCCACCCCCGCGACAGCTGCCCGCACTGCGGGAGCCCTCAGATCGCCCGGAAGGGCAAGGACCGCGACGGGCTGCAGAGGTACTCCTGCAAAACCTGCGGGCGCTACTTCTCGCCGGTGACGGGGACGATCTTCGAAGACGCCAAGCTGCCCGTCTCTGCTTGGGCGGAGAGAAGGATGCGGCCCCGGTGAAAGCCTGGAGACGATACAACCAGGTCCGGCGGAGCGAGGAATAGCCGCGTCCCTCGCCATCGGTCACTGTGCGGAAGAGCCGACGCTGGCGAACAGCAGCCCAATCACCGCAACCCCGACTTGAGTTTCATGGGGCCCGAAACGGCACCGTTTCGCCCTCGGGGACAAAACAGCGCGTCTACTCACTTGGGATAAACCCTTACCCCCATTCCTCCGAATACCGCCCCGTACCTTGTTATCTCGAGACATGGGGAGTAAATGGCGAAATCGCAGGTGAAAGGGAGCAAAACTGTAAAGAAAAAGCCTCCGTCCCAACGGGAACGGAGGCTCGATTACCGTATTTACTCACCAATGTCGCTGGCGGCTTTGTCGTGAGTCTCATACGAAACAAAACTTAGCAGCACAGTGCGGCACTCAAAAATGCAGGTCAGAACCCTATCGGCTTACTCCTACTCGATGGTGGGAGTGGCGGATACTTGTTCAAACAGAGTTATGTCGTATCGCCTCGTTATAGGATTTCCGACCAGTGACGAACATTCCCAGTACCGTTTTGAACTCACTCGCTTCGCGATTCCTGGTCTTAGCATGAGGGAGTAAATCGGAAAATTAGGAAACCTAGCAAACGAGTGCAGCTCCAAGCAGCCCACGTCATAGGTGCCGACGATCAGGTGGTGCCGCAGCTGGCACTCTTGGCATGCTGCAAAGACGTGCTCGCACCCGCTACGAGAAGCGCCATCGGTCGGGACTCTCCTTCGTTCCGCACGATCACCACTGTCGTCACGCCGCAACATCGTCTCTCAGCTTGCCCTCAACGGTCGTACGAACATTCGGGAACATCAAGAATCCCAAAAAAACCAACACGCACATCACGGCTGCTGAGATATATATCACCCTATAGAATCCAACACCTGCACTTGGATCCACAGCAGTTGCTATCGGGGCTACAATATAGCTCACAACAAGAAAATTACCCAAATTTTGAAATGTGGACTGCACCCCTCCTACTGCACCTAGGTGTTCTTTCTTGACACCCGGAATAAGCGCAGGAAGTGATTTGATCATTGGTGGGATAAGAGCTTCAAAGAAAGGCATGGCGCACATCGCGACCCAAGTGATCACGCCGAACGGAAAATACATCCAAACAACCGAGATCAGCGCCGTACCGATGAGACAGATGGCCATTGGTATCCTCATCCTTTGAAACCTTGCGATGACCAACTGTCCACCGAATATGGATATCACGCAAATCAATAGTGTATTAACAGTAGATATGTTTCCCGCCTCGACTGTCAGTGATGGATCCCCTGTCAGAGCTATCATCGCAGCCACCATATAATTCGCATTTATACCCGTCATCGCAAAAGATATGAATGCCGTCAAGCTGATGCCCCAAACGTACTTATTGCGAAGGACGACACCAAGATGCTCTAATACCGACTCCTTCACTCCACCTTCCCCATCCGGGTGTCTGCGATAGAGCACGAGCCAAGCAACGATACTCAACCCCAGAAGGAGCGCGCCAAACCACCAACATTCCTCAACAGAAGATGCTCGCGTGCCGAAGAATAGAGCCAATGCCGCTCCCATAGTGAAACCGCCTAGATACAGCCCCATCGCTAGCGGATTAGTGCGGCCGGGGAACCAAAGTCGGACGACTTTGGTGCTGTTCGAATTGAGCGTTGCGTTCGAGAGTCCCATCAATGCCGTTGAGATCATCAATAATAGAAAGCTTTCCCCTGATGCAAGACGCCAGATCGCACCTATCAATGCAACGCTCTGTCCGAACAGAATGATCCTTCCTATGCCATATCGGTCGGCCAGTACACCCATGGGGATTCCGAACAGAACGCCAGAGAGATAGGGTATCGACATCACCATGGTGAATTCCATGCCATCAAGACCATATCGGGACATGATTTGGGTTACTACCCCTGCAGGAACTATAAGCGAGAACTGCAAGCAGAGTACGATGGCTGTCAAAGCCAAGAGCACCCTCCAACGATGAGCATATGACCTCTCGGTCTCCATATGTCTAACCCTTTCATATTCAGATCAAAGCAAGCAGCTCACAACACAGCAAGCCACAGGATCGACAACATGCCGCTAAGAGAGCCTGCGATTGGGCTAACGATCGCAGGCATCAACGAATCAACCGAATATTACATACTTGGAGGCATCGAGCGCATTGTTAAGAAGATCCTCCAACTAAAAGCAACCAAACCCAGCAGATCTACTGTTCGGCCTTCTCCGCCTTAAGAGTTGTGATGGTCTCCACGGACTTCTTACCACATCGCTTAGCGAACAAGATGGCGAAGATCACGCCAACAACGCCCACAGCCGCTATAGGCACACTTGCCAAAGCCCAGACCCCCGTGGAATCGAACAGAGCACCTACAGCGGGAGCAGCGAAGATACCTCCGATACCCACACCAAATGAGGATGTGAATGCAATGGCCACACCCAGCAACGTCTGGTCTTTGCAGGCCCATTGGACATTGAGCGTAAATGCAGGAGGTGCCATGCCACAAATGAATCCAATGATGATGGCTTCAAAGATGACCAGAACAGTATCAACAAAGACATACTCAAGGGCTCCGAAGATAGCCATAGCCACCATAACGACCAAGCAGACGAGCGGCTGATTCTTAACCTTCGCCAAAATGACTCCAATGATAATGGATCCGAATACGCCTGCAAAGGTGGTCAGAGAGGCAATGGTGTTAGCAAGGCCGGCTTCCATCCCCACACCAACCTGGATATAGGTAGGAGACATGGCGCTCCAAGCAGAAAAAATAAATCCAAAAGCGATGAACATAAAGAACATGGAGATGACATCAGGGCTCTTGATAGCCTCCGTGAACTTGCCCTTCTGATCGCCCTCACCTCCTGCTACAGCCATAAGGCTAGCTTTCGGAATACGAGCAAAAACGGCGCAGAGCACTGTCACAACGACGCTGAAAATACCCGCCACCACGAATCCTGCTTGCCACCCACCAAAGATAGGTGCGATGGTGGTAAAAGAATTGAGCATTACTATGGAACCCACCGATGCGAAGCATGCCCAAATGGCATTCGGCAGCGAACGCTTTTGCGGATCTTCCCAGATTGCCCCGATGAGCGTGGGACCAGCCACGTTGATGGTACCCATGCCCAAACCGAAGATGAATCGTCCAGCGAACATCACGATGATACTGCTTCCGGCAAGAAAGCACACCACATCACTAATACAAATGCAGGCCATGCCCAATAGCAAAAGCCCCTTCGGATTAAGCTTGTTCTGGATAGCCCCCGCGAACATGGCCACCACGGTGGACGCCAAACTACCCATGGACATGAACCAACCAGCAGTGCCAGCACCAACACCGTAATGCTCTATGAGCAGCCCCATCGCAGGTGGAACCGCCATCAAAGTCAATGCCATTCCGATCCCGCATAGGAAAATTAAGATGAAATACACCCACCTTTGAGTTTCAGTCACTATGACCACTCTCCTTCTCTTGTTCTTTTATTGCGCCAAAGAGAGCGAGCTGCAGCTTCGACATCCGTCGTACACTCTCATTGTCGATAAGGAAAATCTATCAACCACATAAGCTCGCGGTTGGTATCACATTGCACCGTAGTTCGTCGGTTATTTTGTGCACTATTTTATTAACGCCATCGCACGACATCGCTTAGATCAAAAGCTTCCGGAGGGCACGAGCTCGAAAAGTTGCGTTCCGCTGTCGGTAACAAGACTGTGGGTCGATACATCCCGAGGGACATCACCATCGTACGTAACGGCAACTCTCCTTCTCTTCCGTTGCTGCACATCACGAGTTTCGCGATCGCTCTGTGTCTTGCGCAAACGCGCAATTCCAGCAACCTTGCCCTTAATTGCCAGTTAACTTTACAAAGTCGTCAATGTAATAAGGCTGCAATAATGACCAATGTTTTCATCAAAAAGTTTGTACATTGTTGCCCGATGGTGATTCCGCTATGACAATAGACGGTCGACGTCCTTCTTGCTGGACTACATCTTTACGAAGCAGGTTCTATATGCATT
Organism: uncultured Eggerthellaceae bacterium; assembly: GCA_934631995.1. Classification (GTDB taxonomy): domain Bacteria; phylum Actinomycetota; class Coriobacteriia; order Coriobacteriales; family Eggerthellaceae; genus CAKUOV01. The sequence continues at coordinate 24,448 of CAKTYF010000011.1, read as the reverse complement.
CGCTTTGCCCTGACGTACAACACAGAACCAACCCATCTGCTATCATTTGAATTGGTCTCGGAAGAGAGGGTAATGGGAGAGAGGGTAATATGGGCATCGAGAAGACAGCGAATCTATATCATTCTATCCGGATGATGGATGGAGAGGACTGGTCGGAAAGAAGGATCATAACCTACGAGATGATCGATCATCATCTATCGGAGATTGCCCGGATGTCGCTTCCACCCCATAATGGTGAAAGATTCCGATGGATGAGGATAGTAACATCGGATGCAAAGAAAAAGACCATCAAACCGAGTGAAGATACCTCGATCCTTAATATCATCGAGCTGAAGGATCTGCCGAACGATACCACTCCGCTTGAAAACGCCCTGATAGTTTGCGCTCCGGAGCAAGAAAGTGCGATCAGCAAAGCCTTATCGAATACATACGCGATAGCCATAACGAATCGCTCTCTCTATGAAGTCGCATATGCAGTCCAAGAGTTGTTCGCATCGATATGCCTATGGAACTCGGATCTGATACAAATGGCGCAGAATGCTTCCAATCTCTCGGATTTCTTCCAGAAGGGTGTGCAGATAATGGGAGGATTTGCCTGTATGACCGACTTCGATTTTTCGCTGGTGGTCTCGGCGAGCAACGAATCGTCAACGAGCCTCAACCCTCGCAATAAATCGTTGCTGGAATGCGGAAGATATGACGAGGAATGGCGCAGGAGCATCGAGGGGGTTGCAAGCCGGTTCGTCGGACGGATGCAAAACAAGATTGTCATCGAAAGCGATGAAGATAGCTTCACCCTTCATCAAGTCATCATCATGAACGGCAATCCTCGCTTCCACGTGAGCTTCCAGCCGCCATCCGACATGGGGATATACTGCGCGATGGATCTGTTCACGATATTCTTCACCCATCTGAAGAGCCTCTGCATCAATGAGTCGCAGACAAGACAACTTTCAAGTCCCGAGCAAACCGTATTGAGCATGCTCATCGAAGACAGGCCTATTGGCGAACTGTCTCTCGAAGAAGCATTGGGAGGATCGGAGATATGGTGTGCGAAGGGATACACGGTATGCGTGCTGAAGATAAGCGAACTCGAGAACCCCTATCATAGGAACAGAGTCGTCGAAGAAGCCAAACGGATAAATGACGGTAACAACATCTCCTTCATCCATGATGATGAACTTGTGGTGATCTCCTATTCAAATTTGACACATTTCTGGAGCGGATTAGGGATGTCCAGCTTCGATAAAATCGACGATACCTACTTCAAACAGATCGGTCTGCGGATAGGCGCTTCATGCATATTGAACGATATAAAGAGCATCGGCATAGGATATAGGCAAGCCATGATCGCCTTGACATACTACGACGCGATCGTCGATGAGAGCCTCATGTCCGGTGGATTCGGATGGACCTTGGTATGCCCGTTTCCCTGGGCGCTACCCTACTATCTCACCGTCAGCAACCATGTCGATCATGTGCTGGTGGACAGCGCATTTCTGGATAGTCCTGCAATGCAGCTGTATCGTGAAGACAAAGAGACCGGATCAAACCAGATCCAAGTGATATGGACATATCTCTGCAACGGTGGCAATGTTGCTGCCACTTCAAAAGCCCTGTTCATGCACAGGAATACCGTGAACTACCATGTGAGAAAATATAATGAACGATTCGGAGTGAATCTATCGATCGTGCAGATTCGCAATGCGACGATACTGGATTTCCAGAGAATGTTCGCACATACGAAAACGCTCAAGGATGCTCTGATCGATCATACTTGATCCGTCTTGAAATCAGGTGCCCCAAGGTTGACATTCGCAGCTCCTACTCCCGGCGGCTTTGGTAGCACGAACGAGCACTTTTCGCAGCGATCCGACCCTTCAGGGTTGGCATGCTTGCACTTCGGACACTTCAAAGGATCTAGCCTTGAAGCAGCTCTTCCTTCGCACATCCCGCACCTTACACACGCATACCCACAGCCCATCGTCAACCCTCCTTCATCCCATCGAAAGTATCTTGTATTCGATAGATATTAGAGCCTCGCATGGGTCGCAGCACTTTCAACATTGAACAAAAAAACGCTCTCATCTTCTGTGCATTTTTATGCATATGACATTCGTTTACGCTTCTTATACTTTGAGCCGCGAGGCATATGGAAGATTCGATATCCCCTCCCTCTCTCCAAGACATAACCCCCTGACGACTTGGAAATCGAAGGGATCGAAGACGCCGGACTGTCTCACCGGTAGATCGAGAAAAGAGAAGAGGAGTGGCAATATGGAACTACAGACTGCGTTCCACGAACGCCCAGAATACACCTACAAGGAGGGAGACCTGACCGTTACGCGCGGAAGCGCATGGTCGGGCCCCGGGTGTCACGATGGCTGCGGTGTTCTGATCTACACCGATGCCGATGGTAAGCTCATCAAGGTGGAAGGCGATCCCGAGAACCCTTATAACCAAGGTCGTCTATGCGTCAGATGCCTCGCTGTGCAAGATGTCGTCAACAGCGAGCAAAGGCTTCAGCATCCAATGAAGCGCGCCCGCGATGAGCGTGGGCAAGACGAATGGGAGCAGATCAGCTGGGATGAGGCCTATGATCTCATCTACGAGGGCTTTTCCAAGGCGAAGGCCGAGCATGGGCCCGAGAGCATCTTCTTCCAGATGGGCACAGGTCGAGACATCAATCCCTGGCTCACCCGTCTGTGCTATTCGATCGGATCACCCAACACCGTATTCGGCATGTCGGGCGAGGCGTGCTACACTACTCGCGTCATTGGCTGCATAGCAACCTCAGGATGTTTCTGGGTCGGCGATTACGCCCAGCAGTTCATAGATCGCTACGACAATCCTGCATGGAAGTGCCCCGACACGGTCGTTTTGTGGGGAAACGATCCGCTGGTCGCCAATTCTGATGGCATGTACGGGCATTGGTTGATCGATGTCATGAAGCTCGGTGCGAAACTGATCAATATCGATCCGCGCGTAAATTGGCTGGCGGCAAAGGCGGACCTCCATCTCCAGATTCGTCCCGGAACCGACGCGGCGCTCGCACTTGGAATGATTAATTATGTCATAAAGAACGATCTCTATGATCACGAGTTCGTAGAGAATTGGTGTTACGGCTTCGATGAGCTAAAGGAACACGTCAAGGGATGGACTCTAGAAAAGGTCTCTGAGATAACGTGGATCCCAGAAGAGGAGATCGCGCAGGCGGCAACGATGATCGCGCAAAGTGATGGCGCTATACTCCAATGGGGCGTTGCCCTTGATATGACCAAAGAGGCAATGCCCACATCCCAGGCGGCATTTCTTCTCTTCTGCATCACTGGCCAGCTCGACATACCTGGTGGAATGGTCATGCCGACAGAGATAATCCGCTATGCCGGTGGATGGGGATTCGACGAGCTCATCGGTCCCGAAGTGGACAAGAAGCGCTGTGGCTATGACCACTACAAGCTGCTAGGCGGCCCTATAGCTATAACCCATACAGACTCCTTGATCGCACAGTTGGAAACAGATGAGCCTTACAGACTGAGTGCCGCATGGATCCAGACGACGAACTTCCTTGCCTGCACCGCTCCTGACCCGAAGCGAACACTGGCAGCCTATAACAAGCTCGACTTCATCGCTGCAGTCGATATGTTCATGACCCCTACGATCATGGCGCTCGCAGATGTCGTTTTGCCGGTATCCTGCTTCACAGAGAAGGATGGACTGCGTGTCGGAGACGGTTTCCAACGCTTTGAGACGATAAACAAGGCCTCTGATCCGAAAGACACAAAATCCGATATCGAGATCAATCTGGAACTTGGAAGGCGATTCAATCCTGAGGCGTGGCCGTGGGATAATGCACAGGAGGTTCTCTGTGCTGTCATCAAGCAGAAGGGCGGTCTCGATAAGACCTTTGCCGAAGCCCGTGCGATGGCTCCCGCATATCAGCCTTTTGAATACCATCGGTACAAGACCGGCAAGCTGCGTCCCGACGGCAACCCAGGATTCAATACTCCCACAGGACGAATTGAGCTGTGGTCCACGTTCTTTAATGCATGGGATCTTGAGCCGATGCCCTATTTCGAGGAACCGGAGCCCTCTCCTTACTCCACGCCGGATTTATCTGAGAAGTATCCTCTGATCCTCACCACCGGCGCCCGATCTTGGTGGTCGTTCCATTCGGAGCACAGGCAGATCCCGAGCCTGAGGGCGCATAAGCCTTGGCCGACCATTGAAGTGCATCCACTGACTGCAGCAGAAAATGGCCTCAAAGACGGCGATTGGTGCTGGGTAGAGAACGATCGTGGTCGCTGCAAGCGCGTAGTGAAGACGACTGAGACCGTCGATCCGAAGGTCGTTTCGGCAGATCATGGTTGGTGGCTGCCAGAAGAGCCTGGCTCTGTCGAGGAAGGTTTATACGGCGTATGGGACCTCAACGTGAACGGCCTGCTGAAGTGGCGCAGCGGAGTGTCCGGATTGGGGTCGAACTACAAGACCACAATATGTCGGATTTATCCCGTGGGAAACGACGATCAGCACAACGTATGGACGAGCGAACAGGCATACAACTATGTCTCTAAGGAGGTTGGGCAATGGGAGTAGGTATCAAAGCGTCGGGGTATGCTATGATCATTGATTATGCATGGTGTACCGGATGTCATTCCTGCGAAGTAGCGTGCCGCAAAGAACATGGCTTTGCCGACGATCAGTACGGAATTAAGATCAATGAGATGATCTGGCCTATAGAGGCCAAGAGCTGGGAGTACACCTTCCTTCCAGCGCCCACAGATCAATGCGACACATGCACCCATCGTCGATCCGAAGGCAAAGACCCGACCTGCGTACACCACTGTCAGGCAAAATGCCTAACATTCGGTTCTGCAGACGAGATAATGCGTCAGATGGATCCTAGCAAGCGTCAGGCCGTATTCACTCTGTAGTCTTTCTTCTCTCGCGTTTCCTATGCCGCACGCGCTTTCTGCCATACGAGCGCGTGCGGCATCTTCATAGAGGACAAGCGCGCCAACATGGCAACCGCATGCTCCGGTTGCCATGTTGGCGCATTCGGTAAGTTGCTCTTGGTTTGAATCTGCTCACCGAATTGCCTAACGCCGGGGAGCTCACGGAGGACGTCTTGGACTCCTTCATGCCCTGGTCCGACAAGGTCCCGCAATCCTTCAGGCTCGCTCCCGAAAAGGCCCGGGAACTAGCCGAGATGGCCGAAGAACCGATCGTCGACATCGACCCGGGCACCATCCCCAAGGACCGCTAGGACGCGTCCCGAGATCGTCCCGGACCCTTCCCGAAACCGGGTTGGATATGTCCCGAAATCTACGCAGAAAACAATCGGAGGCTTCCCGAAACGTATCGGGAAGCCTCCGATTTTGCGCTTACCACGCGGTGGTTTTGACGTTTACGAACTGCTGATATAACTTTGATAAGAATGAATATAACTCTTCAGAAATACATAGCCGTTTTTTGAACGATTGTCAACGAGTCAGAAATACCCACAAAGAATCGGCTTACATGTCGTTGCATGCCGCAGGATTACCAGTACGCCAACGTACACATGACACCTCAGCCCCACTCAGCAAAAGGCGTGTGCTTACGCCTCACGGCGCAGGCACACGGAAATGAACCCACCAAACAGCTTTCGAACTATTTCATAAAACTAATGGCCTAGGGAAACGCTGATTAATTCGCGGCCGACGGCGCGCCGCACGCCGCCCAATCTGCCATCCGGCCTGCGGAAATGCTTTCGATTTGGTATAATAACCCCAGGTCAAATCAACAAAACGGGAGGCATGACATGGACCGGCAGACCACCTTCGCCGACATCGAGGACGCATCGAGGAAGCGCGCGACCAAGCGCGAGGCCTTCCTGGAGGCCATGGACGCGGCCGTGCCCTGGGGCGAGCTGGTCGCCGCCGTCGAGCCCTTCTACTATCCCGGCAGGCGCGGCCGCAGGCCCATGGGGGTCGAGAGGATGCTGCGCATGTACTTCCTGCAGCTGTGGTTCAACCTCTCCGACGAGGGCGTCGAGGACGCGATCTACGATTCCCGGGCGTTCTCCCGGTTCATGGGCGTGTCCTTCGGGCTGGGGGACCAGGCCCCCGACGCCACCACGCTGCTGAAGTTCCGCCGGATAATCGAGGAGAACGGCCTGGCCGGCGAGATCCCGGGACGGGTCAACGCGGTCCTGGAGGCCAAGGGCGTCATGATGCGCGGCGGCTCGATCGTGGACGCGACGTTCGTCGAGGCGCCGTCCTCCACGAAGAACGCGGGCGGCGCCCGCGACCCGGAGATGCGCCAGGGCAAGAAGGAGAAGAGCTGGCACTTCGGCATGAAGGCCCACATCGGCGTCGACGCCGGAAGCGGCCTGGTGCACACCGTCGCGTTCACTCCCGCCAACGTGAGCGACGTGGCGATGGCCCACGCGCTGGTCAGGGAGGACGACGGGTTCTGCTACGCCGACTCGGGGTACACCGGCGTCGCCAAGAGGCCCGAGGTGGCCGGCGACCCGGCGCTTTCCGGGGTGGAGTGGGTCGTCGCCGAGAAGCCGTCGCGCATCAAGGGGATGAGGGGCCTGGCCTGGGAGCATTCCATCGAGAGCCGCAAGGCGTCGGTCCGCTCCAAGGTCGAGCACCCGTTCCTGGTGGTCAAGCGGCAGTTCGGCTGCGCCAGGTGCCGCTACCGGGGCCTGGCCAGGAACGCCAGCATGCTCACGGTGCTGTTCGCGCTGGCCAACGTGGCGATGTGGAGCCGGGCGGGGCGCCCCGAGCTGCCGGCGTGCCCGCCGGCGTAGGCGGAGCCGTGCCCGGATCCGCCCGGGACGCCCCCGATCGGGGACCGGGCGGACGGGTGCGGCGGGGCCGCCGCCGCACGGCGTCCCGGGTATCGCGAAAAAACGGCGGGAAGGCGCATCGGAGAGATAGGAACCTCAGTTAATCAGCGCTTCCCTAGCTTTCTTGAGTCAGAACCGCAGTAGCCCTCTTTGCTTCCGGTTCCTTCATGAGAGCTGACTGAATGACCAGGACAACAAAAAGAACCAGGCATGTTGCAGTTGCCACCATGAAGCCATCACGGCCAAGACCGAGTCCGAAGATGCTACTCACGACATCCGAGAAATACGGTTGGATAAATTGCCCGATATACTGTGCGGAAACACAGAAGGAAACAGCGATGGTCGCGAAAGCGGGAGCAACGGTATTTGAAATATTGTTCCAGGTCCCGCAGATGACAAGCGACGGAATCATGCCAACAAGAGCGCAGCCAGCAGCCGCCATGAAGTAGCTCTGCGCAAACCACATGAGCGCAAAACAGCCCGCTGCGAGCAAAGTTGCAATAGCGACAGTCCATTTCTTGAAGACACGGGTGAACGGAGCAAAGATGAGTCCGCCAATGAACCCGAATAGCGAGTGCGCAGACAGCGCATATCCGGCCTCGATTGAACCACCCCAACCTTCCATCGTGATAAAGATTGCGATGTTGTTTACGAGGATGAGAATCGTAATCATGAAGACGATTACTTCAAGATAGAAGAGCCACACAATCGGCGGGAACTTCTCTTTGAAGGAAAGCTTTGCAATCTCAGCTTTCTGAGCTGCTTCTTCTTCCTCGTTTGCTGCATATTGCGGTTCAGGAAGCGCAAAGTAAGCAAAGATGAGGACCGGGATTGAAATCAAGTAAATGAGGAAGCAGCAGTTCCAGCTGATAGTGCACAAATAGCCGCCTGCGGTTTGGAATACCATCCCGCCGATGCAAGCCGCAGCTTGCACGAGTCCAATCATACTTGCGCGTTCTTTGCCCTCAAAGAAGTCAGTGCAAAGCCCAACTGCCATCGGCACGAGCACGCCAATCGCGACGCCGAACATCGCGCGGCAGAAGATGATTGCGGGAATAGACCCCGATAGGAAGAACGGCGCAGCGCCGAATACAACGAACGTTGCAATAGCAGCAAGCGCAAGCGTACGCTTCTTGATCTTTCGAGAAATAACACCATAGATAGGAGCCATGAAGATTGCTGCCGCATACGGCGTTGTCTGGATGAGCAGAATCGTTGTTGGAGCGACGGTTGGATTTGCTGCCATGATATCTGCAAGCGCAGGCGCAACCGCACCGCCGCCAACTTCCTGGAGCGCAATCGCCAAAATGACGAGCTTGAGGACGGTTTTGTTCTTTGTTCCCCTAGACATTGTTTCACCTCCTTGCGCCACCGACAGGGTCGGTGGCGCAATTATTCGTATAATTCGGCTTAAAGCTTCTTTGCTTCAGCGAAGCTCAGATGCTTGTATTCGTTCTCGAAGAACGACCGTTTTGATGCGCCGAGGAAATCAGATGCTGGAGCCTCGGTGTCAGAACGGTCTGCTGGATCAATGCACGGGTAGACCTTGCATAACATCCCCCTTGCAACCCATTGGCCAGACATCTCGTCGATGACCTCGTAAGAGTCGTTGGTTAGAACATTTGCATTTGACTCGAAAATGCCTTGCGACCAAGGCTCTTCTGCGGGAAGCTCCGGATACCACCAACTCGGCTGGATAGACACGACGCCTTGCTTCAGGCTAAACTCTAGTTTTGCCTTCTGACGTATGCGTCCTCGTTTTGTCTCAATCCAAACCCAATCTCCATCGCGAATCCCAAGGTCTCTTGCGTCGGTGACGTTAATCTGGCATGTCGGCCATGGCCACATAGAACGCATGCCGTATCCAGGCACGCGGAACTCCGAATGGAACATCGGAACGAAACGTCCGCCGGTCGTCAATCGGAGCGGATACTCTTTTGCAAGCTCTGGGTTTCCAAGCGGAGTTTCCGCAGGCTCTCGATATGTAGGGAGTGGGTCATAGCCGAGATCTTCTAGTAAGGTGGGATAGATTTCTGCCTTTCGCGACATCGTCGCAAAACCGCGGATCTGCCCATTGGGAAGAGTCTTGCCATACTTGTAAAAGTCAAGCTTGGAGTTCCCGACTATCATCTTCTCGCACGCCTCTTCATACGTGAAGCCTGCACGCTCGACCCTGTGAGCTACAACGTCTTCGTACTCTTCCCACGGCCAGTATTCTTCCTGACCGAGCCTGATTCCGAGCCCGCGGAAGAACTCATAATCGGTCTTTCGGTCGCCGACGGGTTGAGCACCGCGATCCCCGACCTCAATGAAATCGAAAGCATCCTCGCAAGTGGTTGCCATCGGGCGTTCTAGCGAGTCGGCAGCCGGGAAGATGTAATCCGCCAGCGCTGCAGTCGGCGTCTTCCAGTAGTCAACGACAACGAGGAGGTCTAGGGCTTTCAGAGCCTCATACACGCGCTTTGTGTTCGGGGCCCACGCAAGAATGTTCGAGCTCCACGCAATCATCGCTTTGACCGGATAAGGCTTTTCTTCCAGGATTGCATCCCAGACAAGCGGAGGTGTAACGAGGAGCTGATGCATCATCGGGCGGGGTATGTCCCACATCTTCCTGTAACACTTGTCGATTGGATCGAAGCCCTTCCAGCTCATGACCTTGTAGGTGTCATTTCCGAGGAACTTTTCGCGAGCTTCCTGCGAAACGAACTCTGAGAGTTCAAGTTCAGAATCCCTGACTGGGAACTTTTTCGACCCATCAGGCTCAAGAAACCCCGGATCGCCAATTGCCTCGCCGCCTGGGTTGTCGATGTTTCCGGTAAGTATTCGCAACCACGTTTTAGCAACGCCGGTGTATGTTGCGTTGGCGCCCGCCTGCTCGCCTCCGCCAATTCCCCAGCCAATAGAAGCAGGACCGTTTGTCGCGAAGAGATGAACTGCATCTTTGATTCGTTGCGCTCTGACGCCGCAAATCCTCGAGCATTCGTCGAGAGTGTAGCCAGACAGACGTTCGGCAATCGCATCAAATGCGGTGATGCACTCAATCACACTACCGTCAGATAATGTAACTTCAAAAGCGCCTGAGAGTACCGGTTTAACCTCGCAGCTCTCGTACCATTTATTCTCATCAGAACACCAGTGAACAATCGATCCATCAAGTTCGTTGGCGGCAATGAAGTCTCCGTTTTCATACGACCCATCAATCTCAGATGCGCGCACGAGCTTTCGCGTGCGCTTATTCATCAGGAAAGGAGCGTTCGTCCAATACGACAGGAAATCCTTGTCATACAGCTCGTTTTGAATAATGTAGTTACACCAAGTGAGCTGCATGTAGAGGTCAGTGCCTGGATTGATGGGCAGATATACATCTGACTCGCAAGCTTCAACGGTGGCTTGCGGGTCGATGCAAATGAACTTACCCGGGTTGGAAGGCCTGTCGACGGAAGAACGCATAACTTGCCACATGAACCCACGCGGTGTTCCCGCCTCTGTGATTCGTTTGCCCCAAAATACCTGGGTATTCGCCATTGGCGCAGACGGTGGGACGGTCTGCTCTATCGGCCAACCGACCATCGACATGTTCAACGTATACGTCCAACACCAACAAATCGTACCTGGGTCGATAATGTTGCCAGGATTGCCGAACAGGTTTGTAAAACGGCTGCGAGCCCATAGGTGATCCGAACGGTAAGTGCCCTCAGCAACAACGAGCGTTTCCGGCCCATATTTCTCTTTCAGATCAGCCAGTTTCTGGGCAACCTCAGAAAGAGCCTGGTCGTAGGAAATCTCTTCCCACTTGTCCTCTCCGCGTCGCCCAACCCTTTTCAAGACATGGTTGACGCGCTTGGGATGGTAATGCACTCGGATGAACTTCTCACCCCCCTCGCCTCTTCGTTCACAAACCTCCGCTTGCTGGTTGAGCGCCTTCACTTCTACGATGACACCATTCTCGTCAGTGCCGACATAAAGCGGACAATGGGCCTGACAGAAAAAACAACGGACCTTCTTCCACAGGATGCCATTCTCGTCTTTGACGTTGTTCCTGACATCGTTCTCGCTCACATTGCCAGCGAGGCCACTTTTCTCTTCAACTGACATAGATTCCCCTTTCGTGTAATAATGTCTAAGAAGCGCCTTACCTCCTTTCTACGCGCTTCGTAACTCTCGAAAGACGCTTTCGTCTTCCTGACCTTTCGTACTCGCGAAACCAGGAGTTCAGAGATTCTGGCCATGACTATGCAGAACGCCAGAAGCATCTACATCACCGCGGGGTGCCTATTGAGGAAGGAAGGCGACGGGCATAACGGGCTATTTTGGGGCGCTGGGGAATAACCTAGAACGGGCTATAGTCATTGAACTGGGTAAACAGGAGGGGTAAAGAGTTGGAAGAGAAGCATGAGCTGAACTTTAAGGATAGCTTTCCGACAGAAGCCGGTCTCCTTTTCGGCTTGCTCGCAATGGCGTTTGATTGGGCGTGGGCGCTGCTTGCGTTCTCTGGCCCCTATGGAGCCAACGTTACCGACGCCTTCTCCGATTCGGTTTTCCTTCTATCTGGAATTGGATCGATGGGTGTCGCGTTTCTATTCTACGGAGCGTTTCACCGGCAGCTCTCTTCAGAGCGTGGCAATAGAATCATGCTGATTGTCATGATGCTATCGACTACGATTTATATCGGCCTGACCATAGCGAGTTTCTTTGCGCCGAGCTCCCTTTCGATTGCATTAGTAAGCTGGATTTCAAGCGGCGTTTCGACGTCTTCGATCCTGCTCAAGATCGGCTTATACTTCTCAACTCTCAAGAAGGTTCGTGCTGGCCTCACTGCAGCAGCGGCATTGTTGGTTTCAGGCCTTATCTATGCACTCGTTGTGAATAACGATGCCGCAGTAATCGAGTTTTCTAAATGCGGTCTTCTCGCTATGGCTTGCTTCCTCTCATGGAGCATACCCATGAGCTTTGCATCCGCCAAGAAACACTCATCTGATACATCGAATCCATTCAAGGTCGTCTTTTCGAAAAAGGTGCCCAGAGATACGGTTTTCTACTTCATTACCATGTTGTTGTACAGCATCGCCTTCGGCTACACGTCTGCCGTCGCTAGTTACCTTGACGTCAATCAGGAATTCATTGAAGGTCGACGGGTTGTTTACCTTGCAGCGGGAGCACTCGTCACGGTCCTGGTTGTCAAGTTCAGGGAAAAGCTAAATCTTTCGACGACGCAATGGTGGTTGCTGATGTTCGTAGCGGTCGGGTTATTGCTTCTCCCATTTGATTCGGACTCGCTCCGATTCTTTAGCTGTATGGCAGTTTTACTCGGCTTCTCGTGCTACGACATCGTCAACTGGCTCACGTTGTCGGAGCTCTCGCACAATCATAATCCTGTGATGGCATTTGGCTTTGGCAGAGCGTTTCTTTGCTTGGGCATGGCCATCGGTCGAGTATTCTTCGTTGTCACAGTTTCGGCTTTCGGCTTTTCCGAACAGCTTGTGATGGCTGCATCGATACTTATTGCGTTAGGCTTGGTTATTGGGATTATCATTGCCGGTATACCCGCTTTCAAAGTCTACGCTCCTGAAGTCGAATACGAGGAAGACTCCAAAACGCGTGACGGCTGGATTGAGGCTTGCAATCAAGTCGGTGAAGAATTCGACTTGACTCCAAGGGAACAAGAAGTGTTTCACCTGTTGGCAAAAGGTCGCAGCTCATCTGTTATCCAAGAAGCACTCTGCATCTCGCCTCACACCGTAAAAGCCCATACGGTTCACATCTACCAAAAGCTAGACGTTCATTCTCGGCAAGAGCTTATTACGCTTGTAGATAATCATGTGGAAAGGAAGAGCTGATGCCTGCCCCAATGTCACCCGATGCGTTTGTCAGCTTCATTTACCCTATAATCGATTCCAAAGCATGTACTCGATGTTTCGCATGCATACAGGCCTGCTCGAAAGAGGTATTCACGGTATTGGGAAGGAACGTTCGTGTCATGCAACCAGATTCATGTATTGGATGCGGATTTTGCATCGAACAATGCAAAAGCAAAGCAATAAGGTTTTCTGTAGAGTCAACCCCAATGGATGCGAAATTCGCCAGCATGACACAACAACAGAAGCCGATATAGACTGACAATAACCGCAATTGTTGACGTAATGACGATAAGAGTTTGGCCGCAGTGAGCAATGATCGCCTGGCCTCGGCGTAATCAAAATTCAGATTCATTGGAAAACGGTTAACCCAGGCGTTCTTTTCCCGCATCGCGGCCGGCCCACAAGGAGCCCAATGCGGCCCTGCTCCCGAAAAACTTAACTCGCACTATCCCCGTTTATCCCCACCTCATGCGGCTGTTCGCGATATACTGAAACAGAAGAAAAAGACGGCAGGCAGGCAATCCTGCGCCTCCGAGCAGCACAGAACGGACCCCAACGTGAACAGGCAACCCGCAGACCAATCCGCCCTGAAGCGAACGCGCACCATATGCGCTGGCCTGGCCTGCGTTCTTGCAGCCATCCTGGTGATTGCTGAGTTGCTTCCCGGAATGGCACTGCTTCCCGATGGCTACATTGGCACGGGCCCTTCGAACACATCGGGCCTGATGATTCTTTCGGGTGCCGCGGTTACCGCATGGTGTTTCAGTGTCTATTTGCGCTGTTCAGACGCTATAATCAAGAGAAACATCACCCTTATATCTGCCTTGCTTCTGTTCTGGTTGCTTGTTGTTCTGGTACGCTACCCCGTTGAACATGATCGCATCTCTGCCGTGCTGTGGTACATGTACTATATTCCCATGCAGTTTATTCCTGCGCTCATCATGGCAAGCGCGTGCCGCGCGGCAGCCATTGACGGAAAGCCCCTTTGCCGCAATCTGCTGATTGCCGCCTTCGTCTTGGATGCAGCGATTGTGCTGGTGATACTTACCAACAACTTCCACCATTTCGCGTTCGCGTTTGACTTCGCCGACCCCCACTGGAGCGGGCATTACACGTACAACTGGGCCTATTGGGTAGCCATTGTGCTGCAAGTTGCACAATACATATGCTTTTTCGCAGTGGCTGTTCCCGCCGCACGCCGCCAGTTACACAGCGCCTTCGCGCCGCTCTTAGTCATTGTCGGCATTGGGGGTGCTTATACCGCGCTTTACGTACTCAGAAATACGGCGCTTTTCTCCACCAACATTGCCCTGGTTTGCACAACATTGATCGTAGTTTCGCTCGAATTATCGCTTGACTTGGGAATATTCCCTTCGTATAGACGTTACGAGTACTTCTTCACCAAGTTGCCGTTCGATTTGAAAATTCTGTCTCTTGATCGCGATGTGGTGATGCAAACCAACTGCGCGCTGCCTTTGAAACCTGAGGTCAAGCAGGCGCTCAAAACAATTGCCGTCCTCCACGCGGGCACGGCGCTGTACCGCACCTCACGCGTGCCCTCAACCGTCTACAAGCTCTACGCCATCACAGGCGGCTGCGCGCTTTTGGCCGAGGACACTTCGGCCATTGATAAGCGGCGCGAAGAACTGTACCAGCAGCAAGAAACGCTCAGACGCACGAACGCGATACTCGCGCACGACCACGAAGTGAAACGCAACCTATACCGGCAAACAAGCAGCCGCGAGCTTTTCGAAGAAATCGAGCGATCTCTTTCAAGCAAAACGCGGCGCATCAAAGAGCTGCTGGACAACCTTCCCCAGGAAAACGATACGACCTCGCGCGAGGCACGCCGCGAGAGTCTGATGGAAGTGAAGCTGCTGGTGGCTTACTGCAAGCGCAAGGGCGGCTTGATTCTTGCGGAGAAGAGCGACCCCGATTTCAATCGCGAGCGCCTGGAGCTGGTTTTCAACGAAACAGCGTCTGACCTGCGCTCTCTCAATATCGATTGCGCTGCTCTTGTTGAAACGGCGCAAGTTCTTCCCGCCACAACGGTAAGCGTCTTGTACGATTGCCTGTACGATTTCGCGGCAGCGGCATTCGCAGCGCAATCCCCCATCCTCATGCTCTTCGTGCGCGATGCCGGGCCTGGCAAAGCGCAGATGCGTGCCGCCCTTGAGGCAGATCGCGCTTTAAACGCGCATTTCGAAGAAGCACTCAAAGAACTTCACGATACTTTAACTGCACGTGGCGATGAGTTCTCGCTTTCCATTTCGAAAGCAAGCGCATCGCTTGACCTGATAGTCGGACAGGAGGCCTAACGTCTATGAGCTTCCTATTCGGCGCGAAACTCCCCACCGCAATTCTGCTTGTCATCATATTTTACCTGCTCTGCGCGGGACAGGCGCTCCATGCGTTACTGGTCATGTGCCGTCGCGACACCCGCGGCACTTGGATCCGCGCGTGTTACGAGCTGCTTTTGTTCTTCCACCTGGTCATGGGCGCGGCAACGGCAAATTCCCTTCACGCCGGCTATGGCATTGCGATTCTTCGCTTGAAAGCAGTAACGATTCCCATTGAAATGTTACTCTGGGTGAACATAGCAGGCGCCTTGATTGCCGCCTACCTGTTCGCAAAAGAAGAGAACCGGGGCAGAAAATGCTGCTGCGCCATCGAGTGCATTTTGCTGGTACTTTGCACGCCACCCCTTACCGCGCAGCTTGGCGAGGCAAGCGTGTACCTGCTCATCGCCGATGCGTGCTATATGTTCTTCCGCGTGACCAGCGGTCTTGCAACCGATAAGCAGGGGTTCTCCCAAACGGTCACAAATCTTTCGGTGGTAAGCGCCGTTAACACCCTGCCCGAAGGCGTTATCTGCGCGGGTGACGACGGCCGTATCCTTTTCATGAACGACACCATGCGCTCGTGTCTGACTTCGCTGGGATTCGCAACGGATCTTACCGAGACGCGCACCATGTGGAACGACTTGGAAGAAATTGCCAAAAAAGAAGAAACACCCCTTGATGCGCTGCTTCCCGAAGGCATCCGCTTGCAAATTCCTCCTGATGAGACGCGTCTTTTTGTACGCGACCGCGTGATTTTGGGCAAGAAGGAATACCGGCGCATGGTGGCTCTTGACGTAACCGAGCAAGAGGCGCTTAACGCCCAGCTTGCCTACACGAACCATTTGCTTGAAACGTCAAACGCCGAACTCACGAAATCCATTTCCAACGTTGCTCGGGTGGCGCACAACGAAGCAATCCTGCACATGAAAGCGCGCGTGCACGACACCATTGGGCAGCGCTTGTCCATTTTGCACCGCTACCTGGAAGACGACGACCTTGACGAAAAGCACTTGGCGCAGATAACTGAACTCTTGAGTCACATCATCGATGATTTGACTGAGCCCGAAGAAATTCCCACCATCAATGAAAGCGTGGCGCACCTTTCTTCCGTAGAATCGGCCTTCTCCCTGATTGGCATCACGCTTGAAACGCAAGGAATGCTCCCCGAAAACCCCTTGGTGGCCAGTGCTTTCGTAAAAATCATCCGCGAAGCCGCCACGAACGCCGCCAAACACGGGCGTGCGAAACGCGTCATTGTGCGCTTCTTGGAAAAAGACGGGCAAGCGGTACTCACCGTTGAAAACGATGGAGCACACGGCCGCGAAGACATGCGCGAAGGCAGCGGCTTCCCCTTGATGCGCGCCGCCATGGAAGAAATTCAGGGAACGCTGCGCGTTATCTCGGTTAAACCGTTCATCATTGAAGCAAGCGCACCGCTCGGTGCAAATCGCTCACTGCCCGCGCAATCAGGTATCATAGAGAGCGCACATCACAAGCACGAAGAAGGAGCACGGCGCTATGATTAGAATCGTTATCGTAGAAGACCAAATGATGCTGCGTGATTCCCTTGCAACCACCATCTCCTTGCAAAAAGACATGCAGGTGGCTGCCACTTTAGGAGACGCCGAAGACGCGCTGGCAGCTGTGGAAAAGCATAACGCGAACTGCGTCCTTCTTGATGTGTGCACCGAAAACGATTCAAGCGGCATTGTCGCAGCTAAACGCATCAAAGAAGCGCTGCCCGACGTGCGCGTCATCATCATGACGGGCATGCCGGAAATCACGTTCATCGAACAGGCGCGCCAAGCGGGCGCGGACAGCTTCGTGTATAAAAACGTGGGAACAGGCGAACTTTTGAGCATCATCCGCTCCACCATGGAAGGTTATTGCACGTTCCCGCGCGCGCAGGAAAGCGTTTTCTCCGATGCCGCCGCACTCACCGATGTTGAAGTTGAGATTCTGCGCATGGTGTGCGAGACAAAAACGCGCAAGGAGATATCAGACGAGCTGTTCTTATCGGAAGGCACCGTGAAGCGGCACATCTCCGAAATCCTGGCAAAAACCGGCTACGATAACATTTTACGCTTGGCAGTGCACGCTGTTTCCAGCGGGCTGATTGTTCCGAAAATGCACTCGTAAGGGTTTTGCGGTTCGCAGACGGGCAGAATTACCCTTAACCGCCTGGACTAGAACGGCATGTTCGGTTTCTGGCTTGTGGGCGAATAGCGGCGTTATTGCGCCGCAAAACAACTCATTGCTGCTTCCAGTTCGCAAACGCGCATAACGTTATTGCGATCCCTGCATCTTCGTCGTTTTCTTGCTTGCATCGCTGCTTTGCGTTACATTTTTGGCCCATTTTGTCCCGTTTTTCTTCTCTTTTCCCCATAAATGAGACATAAGGTGCATATCGCGGCTCCAGATAAGACCATAAGGTCATTCCCTTTCCCGTTCAACGGGCGCATCATACTCAGTGAAAGCGGGTAACAACAATGGGAAGGAGACTCCTATGGGACTTTTTGGAAAGATATTCGAGAAGAAGAACTGCGATATTTGCGGCGCAGAAATCGGCTTGCTAGGAAACAGGAAGCTTGAAGACGGCAACCTGTGCAAGGAGTGCGCGGCAAAGCTTTCTCCTTTCTTCAGCGATCGCAGACGCAGCACCGTTGAGCAGATTCGCGAGCAGCTCGATTACCGCGAGGCCAATAAAGAGCGCGTGGCCGCATTCAATGCAACGCGCACGCTGGGCGGCAACACCAAGGTAATCATCGACGAGGACGCAGGCTGCTTCATTGTCACGCGCGCATCACGCTGGCGCGACGCGAACCCCGATGTGATTGACTTCTCCCAAATCACCGGCTGCGACACGGAAGTACGCGAAACCCGCACCGAAATCATGCGCGAAAACTCCGAAGGCGAAGAGGAAAGCTACGATCCGCCGCGCTACGACATTGATTACGACATGTATGTCACCATCTACGTGAACTACCCTTACTTCGACGAGATTACGTTCAAGGTGAATGACTACCAGATTGAAGAGCGCTACTCCCTTGAATTCCGCGAAGCAGAGCGCCAGGCAAACGAAATTCGCGATCTGCTTACGGGCGTGCGCGAGCGCGTTCGCGAAGAAGCTGTTGCAGCAACGGCGCCCAAGCAAGCGGTGACCTGCCCCTTCTGCGGCGCCTCCACCACGCCCGATGGCAGCGGTCGTTGCGAGTTCTGCGGCGGAGCGCTGGGGGCAAACTAGATTAATCTCATTCGCGGTAATTGGCTAACGCGTAAAGAAGTATCGGATCCAAAGAAAGGAAGTGCAAACCATGAAGACGAAAACGAAAATGAAAGTATTTGCGCTGATAGCAGGCGCGCTTGCCCTGTGCCTGGCCCTGGTGGGCTGTGGCGGAGGCTCAAAGGCGGATCCGAAAAAAGCCTTCATTGGAACATGGGAGCTCACTGAAATCTCCGGCGCAACCGAAGATGACATGGCTCTGCTCAAAGCATTCGGCATGACGGTAGAAGCTGCGTTTGCCGAAGACGGCACGTTCAAGCTGGGCATGTTCGGCGAGAATCTAGAAGGAACCTGGAATGCGAAAAGCGCAGATAAAATCACTCTGACCGTTGAGGGCGATTCCTTGGAAGGCACTTTGAAGGACGGAAAGCTGAACTTTACCATCGATGGTGATGGCATGATGTTCAAAAAGACCACCGATGAGGTGAAAGATCTGTCCGCCACAACGGGATTTGACTGGGGTGGCGAAAACGGCGGCGATGATGGCTACATCAATGGCGGCGGCACCGATGATGGCAACGATGACGGCGAAGAAATCCGACTTGTTGACAAGATGCTGGTAAACGATGACGTTGTTACGATTGCCGTTGTCTCCATGAAGAAAGATTGGCTGGGCGACTGCGGTTATGTCCTGAGGATCGCGAACAACACGTCCGATACGGTCATCGATGTAAACGCGGCATACAACACGTGGAGCGTAGGCAACAGAATGGTTTCCCCCTACCTCTACGAAACGCTGAAGCCAGGCACCTACACCGAAGCGTTCATGTACTTCTCTGGCGATGTAATTGCCAGCTTGGACGACTTGATTTCCGCAGATGGCAGAATTGATGTTATGGACACCGATACGTACGACACGCTGGGACAATACGATATACACATCGATTAACTTGCGACATGCGTTAAAAGGCAGGCAAGATTTTACGAACAGGGCGGCCGCAGCTTAATTGCTGCGGCTGTTTTTATGGGAAGCGAAACCCAGGAGAAACACCCGTCCCGTATGCTGAGTGCCATAAGAAACTCCGCAGGTTTGCTTACCTGCAAGCAGGTCGTATTACCAGGTTTTGCCAAGATGCGGCGCGCACCAAAAGAAAGGGCCTCTACGAACATGCACTTCACCGTGGAAACAGCGGGCGATAGCGCCGTAAACTTGGTAGTCTCCTCCGATATTTCCTGCCAGACCAGCGCCGATGTTGCACGTCTTGCTGCTACCATTCGTGCGCAACGGATACCCGGCATCACCGATATCGTTCCCACGTACTGTTCTGTTATGGTGTGCTACGACCCCTTGGCGCTCACGTTTGATGAGCTTGAGCAGAACTTGTCGTACCTAGCGCAAAGCGAAGGAGCCGTAAGCGAAAGCGCCTCGAAGCTTGTCGAGATTCCCGTAGCATACGGCGGCGTTTTCGGCCCCGATTTGAACGATGTTGCAGCGCTGGCAGGCATTTCACCTGATGAGGTGATACGCATCCACAGCAGCGTGGATTACCCCGTAGCAATGCTGGGTTTTCTACCGGGCTTTCCCTATCTTTCCGGTTTGGATGAGCGCATCCACACACCGCGCCTTGATACACCGCGCACCGCAATTCCGTGTGGCAGCGTGGGGATCGGCGGACGGCAAACAGGCATCTACCCTCTTGAAAGCCCTGGTGGATGGCGCCTTATCGGCCGTACGCCCCTGCTTCTTTTCGATGCAGGCGGTGCACGCGAAATCCCCTATGCTGCAGGCGACATGATTCGTTTCGTTCCCATTAGCGAAGCGGAGTTTTACCGAATTGCAGCAGAAGAAGGCACGGACATAAGCGACCTTGCCAGCACGGAAGGCAGTCATTCAAACAAGGGCGAAAGCAGCGGTGCACAAAGCGATTCGACGGCTTCGACGGCTTCAACGGCTTCACATAGGCGTGAGCCTCTTGCCCGCGCTCGGTACTCAATCTCACAGGCGGCATTATGAGACTCATCGTCAAAACAAGCGGCATGCTGGCAACCGTCCAAGATTTAGGACGGCATGGCTTCATGGATCAAGGATTCGGCCCCGCAGGCGCCATGGATTCTTGGTCGCTGCGCGCGGCAAACGTGCTCGTAGGAAATAGCGAAAACGCGCCCGCTCTTGAGTTTTGCCTGGTAGGTCCATCGTTTTGCATTGAGGAAACAAATCCTGGCGAAAAACTCGTGATAGCGTTTACGGGTGCCAGTTTCCAACCCACCATAAACGGTGAGCCTGCTCCCTTGGGAGTTGCGCTGAGCCTTCACGCGGGCGATATCGTGGTGGCGGGAAACGCTCGTGCGGGCAAATACGGATACCTTGCCGTTCGCGGCGGCATTGATGTTCCCTGCGCGTTTGGCAGCGCAGCCACCAGCCTGAAATATCATATGGGAGGGTTTTGCGGGCGCACTCTTGCGAAAAGCGATGCGTTGACCAGCGGAAACCATGAGCAGAAAGACATACCCGACTTGGTGCTGCCCGAATGGCTTCGCATCAACAACGTGCTGAATGCCCCCGCGGATGCATTTCTCGATGAAAGCGCCGGGTCGCGCGACAAAGCAAGCAGCGAAGGAAACGCCTCATGCAACACGGGCACAGCGCGCACCGCAGCCGTAGCAGAGAGCGACAACGACACGCGTAGCATCAACGCCGTAACCATCCGCGCCATCCCCAACCCGCAAGAGCGGCTGTTCACCGCCAAGGGGATTGAAACGTTTTACAGCACGCCGTACGCCGTTACTCCTGAAAGCGATCGCATGGGACTGCGCTTAGGCGGCGCGCCTGTTGAATCAATAAACGGAAGCGACATTATCTCCGATGGCATTCCCCTAGGAGCCGTGCAGATTCCCGCAAGCGGTCTGCCCATTGTCATGATGGCGGATCGCCAGACAACAGGCGGTTATGCAAAAATCGCGACAATCGCGAGCGCCGATATCGCAAGGCTTGCCCAATGTGGCACAGACCAGGCAATTCGCTTTACACGAACCAGCGTGCAGCAGGCACAAGAGCTGCTTCGCGCCAAGGAACACGCTTTTGCCACCTGGGCAAACAGCACTGCAAGCCCACAACGGCTTCTGGATCACCTGCAATGGCAATGCGCGCAACGCGGTCTTCCCCACCTTTCATACCGCGGGCCGGTGCACTCCGCATCGGTTGAGCGCTATGCTATAACATCCTCTGGTCATGCAGAATAAGAAGAATCGAGCAAACCATGAACCCCGCAATTCCCACTGTAGCGAAACCCGCCAACGTAGACGAAACCGTGTGGCAGAACATGCTTACCGCCACCCCCGAACAAGCGCGCCGCATCATTCGCTCGGGCGCTTATGACGCCCCTACCAGCGGTTTGTGTCCCGGATTCGCGCAGGCAAACCTTATTGTGCTTCCGAAAGAGCAGGCCTACGATTTCCTGTTGTTTGCCCAACGCAACCCCAAGCCCTGCCCCCTTCTGGAAGTCACCGAAGTCGGAGCGCGCGAGACAACGCTTTGCGCCACCGATTGCGATGTAGCAACCGATTTCCCCCGGTATCGCATTTACGAGAACGGGAACTTGGTGGAAGAAACAACGGATGTATCTTCCTATTGGCGCGATGACCTGGTAAGTTTCATCATCGGATGCAGCTTCAGCTTTGAAAGCGAGCTTATCGAAGCAGGCATTGAGCAGCGTCACAACACCATGGGCCGCAACGTTCCCATGTATCTGACAAACGTCGCTTGCACGCCCGCGGGCAGCATGAGTGGAAACATGGTCATGAGCATGCGCCCCATTCCCCACAGCCAGGTTGTGAAAGCCGTGCAAATTTCCGGCGCCATTCCGAAAGTGCATGGCGCACCGCTCCACATTGGCGACCCCGCTGCAATTGGCATTGCAGACATCAATAAGCCCGATTTTGGTGACCCCGTTGATATATTCCCTGGTGAAATGCCGGTATTTTGGGCATGCGGCGTTACACCTCAGAGCGTTGTCATGAACAGCAAACCACCGTTTGCCATTACGCATGCACCCGGCCACATGCTGATTACCGATACGAAAAACGTTGACCTGAAGGGCTAGAAATATGGCACGAGTAGATTTGAATTGCGACTTAGGCGAAAGCTTTGGCGCGTACACTATTGGCTTGGATGAGGAAGTTATCCCTCACGTGACCAGCGCAAACATTGCGTGTGGCGCTCATGCAGGCGACCCGAGCGTCATGCGCAAGACCGTGCGCTGCGCTCATGCCGCCGGCGTGGCGATTGGCGCGCACCCTGGATACCCCGACTTGGAAGGATTCGGGCGACGCGCCCTGGCAATGAATCCCCATGACGTATACGCAAGTATCCTATATCAGGTGGGTGCGCTGGCAGCGTTTGCAAAAGCAGAAGGCGCGCAGCTGCATCATGTAAAGCCCCATGGCGCACTCTACAATGCTGCCGCGAAAGACGCCGCGCTGGCGCAAGCGATTGCCCAGGCCGTCAAAGAC
This sequence comes from uncultured Eggerthellaceae bacterium, assembly GCA_934631995.1. GTDB lineage: Bacteria > Actinomycetota > Coriobacteriia > Coriobacteriales > Eggerthellaceae > CAKUOV01. The sequence continues at coordinate 1,678 of CAKTYF010000011.1, read as the reverse complement.
TTCGACGACCAGTTGATTCTAGTGGGCCTTGCTGGAAGCGAAAGCATTACCGCTGCTCAAAACGTGGGGCTGCGCACCGCAAGCGAGTTTTTCACCGATCGCGCGTATCAGGAAAATGGCGCACTCGTACCACGCACGCTGGCGGGCGCTGTTATCACCGACAAGCAAAAAGCCATTGAGCGTACCCTGCGCGCCGTGAAAGAAGGCGTGGTTGAATCGGAAACCGGCACCGTTATTCCCATCGCTGCAGATACGATTTGCATCCACGGCGATAACCCCGCTGCCGTTGCGTTCGCCGCCGAAATCCGCGCGGCGCTTGAAGTAGCCGGCGTTACGGTACGCGCTTTGTAGTTCAGCTGCCGGCAAGTGACGGGCGGAAATGAGGGCGCGCCCGCACCCTCCGAGTTGCCTCCTTGTTCTTTTTGTCGCTCGACCACGTTGCTGCCAAGCACCGCCCATCAGGTGCATGGCAACAAAGGTTGCAGCAAAAGTTTTCTTACTTCGCTTCTAAAACCCCAGGTGAATGCTAGGTTCGTATATACGAACCTAGCATTTTCGCGTTACTTGCCCATACTGGCAGAGTGTATGGGTGTATCAATCCGCGGGCAAAAGCGCGGGTGGTAAGCCCTTGACAAACCTACACGGGGACGAAGGGAACAACATGAAGCGACAACGTCTACGCAATCGCGTGCTGGCACTGCTGCTGGCAACCACACTGGCAACGGGCCTTATTCCAGCGCAAGCATTGGCAGAAATAAGTCCGCCGGCCAACAATCAAAACGATTCTTCGGAGCTGTCATATTCCCCTTCAGGCGAGGACACCGTTGCCCAAATTGCGAAAACCGCGCCTTTAGATGCAGGCGTGGTGTTTGCAGCGTCCGAAGGCTCAGGAAGCGAAGGAGCGCAGGCTGCCGCAAACGGCGAAGCAACACCTGCGCCAGCCGTTGCACCGGAAGCAACCGAAACGCCGGAGCAAGCACTCGGCGCAGGCGAAGGAGCGGGCGAAAGTTCAGACGCCACTACTGGAGAGGAACCCGCCGAATCCCCTAACCCCTTCAAAGAAGGCGTTGAGGCACAGCAGCTTGCCAACCTGGAGAATTATTACGGGCGCAACCATGATGAGGAATTCAAAGCGAAAGCTTGGAAGACCTCGGTGGGCTGCACTGGAAAGAAGCTCTGGATTGGCAATGTTCGCAACGATGACGGCTTCTTCGCGCCGGGCGTTGAAGAGCCTTCCCTTGATTACTCTGGCCCGAAAGTCTCAGAATACGACGCCGAAATTTACGCATATGTTGAGAGGAACTACACCGGCACCGTTGACAATGTGCCACGCGACGTAGTATTCGTGTATGGCGACTGCGGCTTATCTTCCGTTGACTTCTCGCAAGTTTTCGATGGGTCATATGATGTCTATATTTCCTTTTATGCTTTCAATGACACCAATATATCCACTATTACGTTCCCGAGCTTTATTAAACAAATAGATATGGAGGCATTTTATTGCTACATGAGCCAAGGGCTGTCCTCAATCCAATTTGAAACTGATGAGCAAGGCAACGGCATCCAGCGCATTTGCTCCAACGCATTTTCAAACAGCAAGGAGTTGAGCACACAAGAGCAGATCGTTATTCCCCGGTCAATCAAATATCTTGAAGGCGGTGTTTTCGGGGAATACGAC
>CAKTYF010000010.1 GCA_934631995.1 uncultured Eggerthellaceae bacterium | reverse complement strand
TTACTTACAAACCACTTACGAAAGCTTTCTCAGAAATCTCGTTCAAAGGTCTTGACTACTCATAGCTGGTCTCCTTTTTCTTTCCGATAGGTTTTTCGGGACGGTTGCGCCCCGCATCGTTGACCGCATAATGCGCCCCTACGCGTGTGCGCGCCTAGTACCCCCGTGGGGTAATCTTTCGTTTTCGCAGGTCAGTGTGTTGATGGAAGGTGGGGTTAATGTTGATGGAGGCATACTGGGGAAGGACCGTTTTCGGCGGTTTTTCTTGAATCGAAGACCGTCACGCTTTATTTTTTCGCTGCTCGCTCCCGGCTCAAAACCAGCAGAAATAAGAAAGCATTCAAGAAGGGAACAAAGGTAAAAACAAAAACGCGGAAGCTCGGAGAGAGGGATCGAGCTTCCGCTTATTTTTTGCAGTGGATAAAGAGGAGAGAGAAGAGAGAGGAGGTTTGCAAAGAGACTCTTTCCACTGCCCCGGTTAGCAACTTCGCCAACTGCTTTGTTTGTTAACCTTGGTTAACAATGAGCATAATACCGTATTTCGCGCGCAGTGCAAGAGCTTTTTCGAAAAAGTTTCCCCTTTCTTACTTTTTTCACAACGAGCGGTTTTCGTATCGCTGCGCCTTCCGCTCTCCGCGCAGCCGCATCCGCTCCCTGCGCTGCCACGCTGACACCCACCCCCGCGCGACACAGCGCCTGAACCCGCACCCCTTCTCTTCGCAAATTTCTTACGCTTTATTCCATTCGCAACACACCCCGCGCCAACCAGGCGTAAAATAATCAGCAATAATCGACCAAAAGATAGGAGTTGTCATGGACGATTGCTTGTTCTGCAAACTGATTGCACGCGAAATCCCTACGAACATCGTGTACGAAGACAACGATTTCTTCGCATTCGACGACATTGAGCCCGAGTGCCCCATTCACACGCTGGTTGTGCCGAAGAAGCACTACACCAACCTGCAAGATAACGTTCCCGAGGAGCTTTTGGGCAAGCTGTGGAAGGTTGTGCCCGAAGTTGCAAAGATTAAGGGCGTCGGCGAATCCGGCTACCGTTCCGTTATCAACACCGGTCCCGACTCTGCCGCAACGCAGCCTCACCTGCATGTTCATATTCTGGGCGGCGTGAAACTGGGCCGCTTCACGTTCGAAGGCTCCCAGCGTTTGGAAAACCACGAGTAACACGCATCACGGCATAAGTTGCAGGTGTTCACGCTCATCTGAAACGCAAGTGGCGCGCTTCAGATGAGCACGCCACTTGCCTAAAAATCGAAAGAAGTTGATAGCTTCTTCTTATTTTGCGTTCTCGGGTGCTTGGATTTAACGCAGCACCCGCAATAACTTCGATACCAGGCGTCCCTATAGTGCTCTTAAATCTATCCGAGTATGCATTTCTTTGCATCAGTTTCACAACGAATCCTATTACGCAATATTCAATTTCTTCATTTTTGCGTAATATCAATAATTGCATCACAGGCGCACAAGGGGAATCATTCAAAACAGCACGCTGGCATTTGCCGGCAAAACAGCAGAAGGGGGATTCCATGAAACTTGCCACCGCACTTGCAGAGCGCGCCGACCTGCAAAGACGTATTGCCGAGCTTTCCGACCGACTGAACAGCAACGCAAAAGTGCAAGAGGGAGAGACGCCCGCAGAAGACCCCACTGCCCTAATCCAAGAGCTTAACAGCTGCATCGAACGGCTGGAGGAGCTCATGTCCCGCATCAATATGACCAACAGCCAAACAGTCTGCGACGGCACAACTATCACCCAAATGCTGGCTAAACGCGATGCCTTGAGCCTGAAAGTCAAGGTCATGCGCGAATTCCTGGAAGAAGCAAGCCATCTTGTTGACCGCTACTCCCGAAGCGAAATCAAGGTGATCCCAACGGTGAAAGTACCCGATTTACGCCGCGAGGTAGACTCTTATGCCAAAGAGCTGCGCGTTTTAGACGAAAAACTTCAGGAACTCAACTGGACCACGGAGCTGCTATAACAGCGCAAGAGCACAACAAAGGCGATCGGTAGCCTGTTCGGGCGAATGCGATCTCGGCGGCAGAGAACGGAGCTGCACCACTGTAGCGCCTACCGGGCGGGCGCCTGGTCTTGAAACCAAGCCTCACAAAGCACGCCCAGCAATGTAACATGCGCACGGTTATTTTGCACAACTCACTACCCAGCATTGACGAACAAGCGAGGGCGGGATTCGGGGATCCATCTTTTGCTGCAGAATAAATGAAGAAACCTGCGCCCATCCTTGTCACTCGTGCCCGCCACGCCATCCACACCCATACCTCTTTCCTTTGCTCGCGTTGCCCTGCGCGCGCCCATGTCGCCGCGCGCGTCTGCACGGGCGACACCTTTCCTTCCCCACGTGCGCTCTTCCCCTTCACCTATGGATGTTAACGTTATTCAACTTTTTTCATTCCAAGTATTGACGTAGGAGTTCGCCCCCGCTAACATCTGTTTGTTCACCAAAGCTAACACGCTTTGTTAAGGAGACGCAAAAGGGAAACGAGGATCATCATGGTACTGTCAGAGTTGAGAGAAACCGGCAATTACCGCGTTAAACAGCTCAAAGTGGGTGGCGACCTTGGCCGTCATTTGCAGGACATGGGCTTTTTGCCGGGCGAACCCATCACGGTCGTTTCGCATTTCGATGGCAACATCATTGTGAACGTGAAGGGCACCCGCGTGGCGCTTTCCGAACAAATGGCCAAAAGCATCATGATCTAAGATTCGCACCGGACGCATGGAATTGCACCTGACCAGCCCAAATGCGGCTGGTAGAGAAAGTGTGCCCCTGTGCGTCTAAACGTATCCCACGCATCACCCCAACAACGGCAACTGTTAGCGACCCGTTTTGCACTTATTTGAGAGGAGGCTCCATGAAGACATTGCGCGATGTTCAAAGTGGCGAAACCGTCAAAGCCGTCAAAATCCACGGCGAAGGCGGCATCAAACGCCGCATTATGGACATGGGCATCACCAAGGGCTGCACAATTTACGTGCGCAAAGTTGCCCCTTTGGGCGATCCCGTTGAAGTGACAGTTCGTGGTTACGAACTGACCCTTCGCAAGGAAGACGCCACTATGGTTGAAGTCGAGTAGGCACAGAGCCTTCCCTCTTCATTCTTGCCGCAGGAAGCGGCATTTTTTAGGAACACGAGTTAACCGCTGCTAACAATCGGTTCGCACAACGCAGCACGGCATAGCAAGCCAGCGCCACCAAGGCGCGATTGGGCAAAACAAAAGCCCAGCCGCTCAACCAGGAAAAACGCTGCAAAACGCCGCCAAGGGCCCGCCGAAAAGCACCGAAAACTCACCCGCAAACGAAAGGATCGAACATGAGGTTCGCACTAGCCGGCAATCCCAATTGCGGCAAAACGACTCTCTTCAACGCCCTGACCGGCTCAAACCAACGCGTCGGCAACTGGCCGGGCGTTACCGTGGAAAAGAAAGAAGGCGCCTGCAAAGCCAACAAAGACTTCCAAATTGTTGACCTTCCGGGCATCTATTCTCTTTCTCCCTACACGCTTGAAGAAGTTGTTGCACGTAAATTCATCATCAACGAGCGCCCCGACGCCATTATCAACATCATTGACGGCTCCAACCTGGAGCGCAACCTGTACCTGACCACGCAGCTGCTTGACCTGGGACTTCCCGTTCTGGTAGCCATCAACATGATGGACGTTGTGCGCAAAAACGGCGACACCATCAACATTGATGTGCTGCGTGAGAAGCTGGGCGCGGCCGATGTCATTGAGATCTCTGCACTGAAAGGCGAAGGCATTGACGCGCTGGTTGCCGCCATGGGTGACCTTGCCTCCAAAGCAGCTCCCGCTGGCATGACGTTTACCCAGGCCATCGAGCCTGCCGTGAAGGCCGTAACCGCCAAGCTCCCTGATTCCATTGACCCCGCCGTGCGCCGCTTCTACGCCGTGAAGCTGCTGGAAGGCGATGACAAGATCGGCGAAGGCATTCAAGGCATGCCCGACGTATCCGAGCAGCAAAAAGCCATCGAACTTGCCTGCGATGATACCGCCGAAAGCGCCATCATCAACGAGCGCTACGAATGGATTGGCAGCATCATCAACGACGTTGCCACTAAGGGCGCCGGCAGCAAGAAGGAATCCATTTCCGACAAGATTGACCGCGTGGTCACGAACCGCATTTTGGCGTTGCCCATTTTCGCCGTGGTCATGTTCCTGGTGTACTACCTGTCCGTTACCACCGTTGGCGGCGTAGCCACCGACTGGGCAAACGATGGCGTGTTCGGCGATGGTTGGTTCCTGGATCCGGCACCCATTGTGGGCGTCGATGGCGCGCAAGCCGACTTTGACGAGGTCAACGACGAGTTTGAAAGCGCCCTGGGCATTGTTGAAACCGGCATTGGCGGCACGTATCAGGACTACGACGATGAGTCCGGCGAAGGCGAAATGGTTGAAGTTGACCGCGAAGCCTACAACGAAGCCATCGGCGTGCTGCAAGAGGCCGCAGGTGACGATACCGAAGCAGCAACTGCTATTTCCTACCTGGCGAAAAACACCCTGGGCGATGAAGAAAACGAAGCCCGCGCCGAGGCTCTGGAGACCGCAGCTGAGCTGGGCCCCGACCCCACTGAGTACGGCATTTGGATTCCCGGCATCCCCGCGCTGCTGGAAAGCCTGACCAGCTCTCTTGGTCTTGATGAAGACGGCTGGCTGCACGGTTTGATCTTCGACGGCATTGTTGCTGGTCTGGGCGCCATGCTGGGCTTCTTGCCGCAGATGTTCATCCTGTTCTTGCTGCTGTCCTTCCTGGAACTGTGCGGCTACACGTCCCGCGTTGCGTTCATTCTGGACCGCATCTTCCGCCGCTTCGGCCTGTCCGGTAAGTCCTTCATTCCGCTGCTTATCAGCTCTGGCTGCGGCGTTCCGGGTGTTATGGCAAGCCGCACCATTGAGAACTTGAACGACCGTCGCATGACCGTTATGACCGCAACGTTTGTTCCCTGCGGTGCAAAACTCCCGTTCATCGCGTTGATCGCGGGCGCCGTGTTCGGCGGTGCCTGGTGGGTTGCCCCATGCGCGTACTTCATGGGCATTGCCTGCGTGCTGCTTTCCGGCATCATCTTGAAGAAGTTCAAGGCCTTCGCCGGCGAAGCCACCCCGTTCGTTATGGAGCTTCCTGCCTACCACCTGCCCTCCTTCGGTAGCGTTATGCGCGCCACAGGCGAACGTTGCATGGCATTCGTCAAGAAGGCCCTTACCGTTCTGTTGCTGGCGACCATCGTCATTTGGTTCCTAAGCACGTACGGATTTGTCGATGGCGCATTCGGCGCGGTCGAGGATCAGGCCGACTCCATGCTGGCTGCTATCGGCGGTGCTATCTCGGGCATCTTCGCTCCCCTGGGTTGGGGTACATGGCAAGCCACCGCAGCGTCTATCGTGGGCATTACCGCCAAGGAAAACATCGTGTCTACGCTGGGCATTCTTTACGCCTGCCCCGAAGGCTGGTATGCCGCAGTTCAAGCCGCCCTGCCTACGGCCGCTGGCTTCAGCTTCCTGGCGTTTAACCTGCTGTGCATCCCGTGCTTCGCAGCTATGAGCGCCATTTTGAAGGAAATGGGCGGCATCAAGTGGGCCGCCGCCGCCTGGGGCTATGAATGCCTGGTTGCCTACGTAATCGCATTCATTTGCTACCAGTTCATTGGCCTGGGAACCGGCGAATGCGCGTTTGGCATTGGAACGATTGTTGCCATTGCGCTGGTTGCTGGCATCCTGTACTTGCTGTTCCGTCCGAACAAGTACGCAAAGAAGCAGCTCAACGACTAGTTCGCTGGCTTCGCAACAACGAAAAGGCTGGGCGGGCGAACACCTTCCCAGCCTTTTTTAGTAAGATAGTGCATAAGATGTAATCGCACGTTTTTAGACACTTTTTCGAACTGTTTTCGAAGGGCCTTTGCAAAAGCCCTTGTCAGGAGCTCGTATGAATTTGGGATCTTGGATAGTACTTGCCGTGCTGGTGCTTATTGTGGCGCTGGCTATCCGCAGCATTGTAAACGACCACAAAAGCGGCAAGGGAAGCTGCGGCGGATGCACTGGCTGCTCGGGCGGCGCAAAGCCAGCATCGTGCTCGGCTGTGGACGACATGGTGCGTCATATGGAGAAGGAAGCGAAGGGGGCGAAGGCGCCCGTCAGCTCGGCTACCGCCGTCAATGCCGTTGCCGATGCGGAAGCAGCCGCGCAAAAGCCAGGCGAAGGGAAGCGCGCATGAACATCACCATTGGCGTAGACGGCATGATGTGCGGCATGTGCGAAACTCATGTTGCCGGCGCAATAAGACAAGCGTTCCCCGAAGCGAAAAAAGTCAAAGCCTCGCGCAAGAAAAAGCAGGTCACCCTGGAAATCGGTCGCGAACTAACCGAAGAAGAAGTGCGCGGTGTGATTGAAGCGACCGGTTATGATTTCACGGGGATTCGCACCGAGCAAGCGCCCGAAAAGAAACGGCGTTTCGGCATTTTTTAGCACGCTATTTCGAACGTGACCAGCTCGGGCGCACCTTACCAGGAATCCAAATGAGGGTCGCCCGTCACCAATTCACCGCGCCCTGCTAACAGCTCACGCAAGCTTTCCACCACAGGGTCAACTTCGCCTTCCTTCATGCGGAAGAAAAGCGTCACTTGATCGGTAAATCCGGTGCTGAGCACTTTCGCAGCAGCCTTCTCAAGCATATACAGCGCCGTATCGTACAGCGAATACGGCATGACAACCTGAACATCCACGCAAGAAATCATTGATACGACCTGGGCATTTTCCAATGCACCTTGCGCCGCCTTCGTATACGCGCGCACCAACCCACCCGTTCCCAGCAGCGTTCCGCCGAAATAGCGTGTGACCACTACCACAACATCTTTCAGCTCCGCGCCACGAATGACTTCAAGCACTGGCAAGCCAGCGGTTTTCTGCGGCTCGCCATCGTCGCTTTGGCGCTCTACGGGAACCGCACCCGCATTCGCAGGACCCCCGCACGTCAAAAACGCAAACACGTTGTGACGCGCATCATGTTCCAGTGTGCGGACACGTGTCACAAACTCACGTGCTTGTTCCTCGTTTTCCACGTGACACGCACGGCCGATAAAACGCGATTTCTTTTCTTCTATCTCGAAAACACTCGGTTCATCAGGGGTATTAGAAAGCGTCACATAGGGCGCAGCCTCAAATAACATATCTTACTCCCCCAAATTCCAAGAAGCCTTGAATCGAACAGGAACCATCTTGCCCGCCGCTTTTAGCGCTCAAGTTCGCTCGATGTGCGCGAACGCGCATCTTCCACCGCTTCTTCCAGCAGCATGATCTGTTTTTGCAGCGCGCTTTGCTTGCGGAACTGCACGAACATCCACGCACCCAGCACCAACCACACCAGCGCATAGGCCGCAATAATATACGGGGCCGATGGAAGAATGGTGGAGTAAATCTCTTGCAACAACGGATTCATAATCATTCCCTTCGTAGAGAAGCTTCGTAAGCGGTAATCTCAACATATGCGCAGGTCATAGCGACTTTTGGTAACCATCAGCAAACACCAGCAGCTCCAGCAAACGCCAGCAACTCAGCAGCTCCAGCGATATCAGCCGCAGCGCGACCTGCTAAAACATTAATCGTCCAGCGTGTCCTTCAGCGCGGCAACACGTTCTTCCAAGCGCGCGTTGCGGAAGCGCACCCGATACATCCCAAACGCAATCAGCAAAAAGCCAACGGCGCACACGCCTACGGTCAGCGCCATGTCGGGCGTCATGCCGCCCTGACGCAAAACCACCGGATGCAAGCCACTGGGAATAAAGCGCGTCACAAAGAACGTGATGGGCACGTCCAAGAAGCTGATCAGGCCAAATACCGAGGCAAACGTTGCGCGACGCTCGGCATCGTCAATGGCGTTGCGCAAAATGAAGTACGCAATGGCAAGAACCGTCAGAATAAGATACGTGGTCAGGCGCGGCTCCCACGTCCACCACACGCCCCACTCGAATACCGTCCACAGCTCGCCGGTGATCATGGTGCAAATAACGAACAGCAGCGCAACTTCCATGCAAAGGCGCGCGCACGTATCAAATCGCTGCTGGCGCGTGGTCAGATAGCGAATGCAGTAATACGCCATGAAAATCATGACCACCATAGAGGTGATGGCAACCGGCATATGGAAGTAGAAAATCTTTTGGCTGAGCAGCAGTTTTGTGGTTACCACTTGGTCGTCAATCAGCTCGGCGCCGCCCACCGCCGCACCGTTTACCGGCGCTGCGTAAAGAAACGCCAGCAAGAACCCAATAGCCGAAAGCACAAAGCCTGCCACAATCACAGCCGGCGCCACCTTATCGGGCCATTGACCCATTTCCGGGATCTTCACCTGCCCTTTTTCCTTTGACACGAAAGCCTTCCTTTCCTCTGAACGCGCAGGACACACGCCGCAGCCCTACGCGGAAATCACAAAATCGTACAAAACCCAGCTCGCCAAACCCATAATCACATCATACGCCGCCGCAATAGCCAGGGAAACCGTGAAGGAATCCATAAAGCCGTCGGCACCCACCAACGCCGCTGTGGTTGCCGTAACGCAGGCATACAGCAACGGGAAGATGAGCGGGATGAACAGCACCGCAAGTAAAACGTCTTTGCCGCGCGTTGCCGCCGTGATGGTCGAAAGAAGCGTGCCCACTGCCGACATGCCAATGGTTCCCACTAAAATTGCAACAATGACCAGGCAAAACGATGCAGGAAAGCCATAGTTGCCCATAAAGAAGAAATAAAACAGCGGCACGGAAATCAGCTCAACCACCAGCATGAACAGGAAATTCGACAACGCCTTCGAAAGGAAAATCACGCCGCGATCCATGGGGACCAGCAAAATGCCTTCCAGCGCGCCTTGCTCTTTTTCGTACGCAAACGAGCGATTCAGACCCAGCAAACTGGTGAACACGAACAACGCCCACAAAAGACCGCCGCTCATCTGCAGCAAATCAAGCTTGCTGGACGTTTGTCCCAGCGCCGCTCCGTATACAATAAGCACGAGCAACGCATAAACGCCCATACTCGTAATCATTTCTTTCGTACGGAACTCACGACGCATGTCTTTCGCAAACAAGACTTTGAACTGGGAAAATGAAGAGGGTTTCGCAACACTTGCTCCGCCGGCTTGCGCCGTTTGCTCGACTGTTTTCGCAGCCGCGCCCTTAGTCAAGGAAGCCGCCATTTACGACACCCCCATTCCCACGGTCTTGCGATACAGCCGCTCGAACTCCGCCGCATCCAGGTTTTCTTTCGCGTCGAACGCAACAACGCGACCCTTCGCCAGCACCAGCGCGTGCGTGCACATCTCAAAGCCCTTGGTAAAGTCGTGGCTCACCATAACGAACGTGCGCCCCTCGCGCTGCTTTGCAATGAGCTGGTCAAACACTTCGACCGCGTGAGGGTCAAGTCCCGAGTACGGCTCGTCCAGGAACACGACTTGCGGGTCGTGGATGAGCGCGCGCGCAATGCTTATGCGCTGCAACATACCGCGGCTGAACGTGCGCACCACATCAAGGCGCCTATGTTTCAGCTCAACGGCTTCTAGCAGCTCCATCACGCGCGCCTCTGGGTTCGGCACGCCGTAGAGCTGCGCGAAAATCATGAGGTTCTCGTAGGCGGTCAGGTCGGGGTACAGCATGGGCTGGTGGCTGATAAGCCCCATGCAAGCACGCGCCTGATCAGGCTCTTCCTTCAAATCGATGCCGCAAATGCTTACGCTGCCCCGGGTGGGACGCGCGCACGTGGTCAAAACGCGCAGCAGCGTTGTTTTGCCCGCGCCGTTCGGACCGAATATGGAAAGAAATGCTCCTTGCGGCACCTGAACGGAAACGTTATCGACCGCTTTACGGTCACCAAACGCTTTCACCAGGCCTTTTGTCTCAATTGCATAGGTCATTTTCGCTCGCCTGCTTCTCCTGCGGCAGTCTGCGTTGCCGTTACAGTTGCCGGAGCAACGGTCTCGGGCGAAATCGCAGGCGCGGGGGCCGCGGCGCCTTCCGCCTCCTGCTCCTTGCGCGAGGTGCGTTTGCCGAAAATGCCCACAAGCATGCCAGCCATGAGCACGTAGAAGCCGACCCACACGCAGCTGACCAGCGGATTCACGCGCACATCCATTGAAAGCGCATCATCGCCCGACGACACGCCGCGATACACCACAAATAAATCTTCCGTGGGGAAGCTGATAACACTCGCGTTGAGCTTTTGCTGCTGCGTGGACGCCACCATCTCTACCTGGGGCGATGTATGGCCCACGTACGTCTCTTGAAGCATAGTACCATCATCGGCTGCATCGACAGAATACGCATCGAAATCAACTTGGTAAATATAGTTGCCGTTTTCCGCCTGGAAAATCTGATTCCCCTGGTAGCGCAACAGATAATCACCCACCACGTAATCTTGCGCGCATGTGTCGGTCTCTTCATCCCACGCCAAATACCCCGCGTTTTCGGTCACGTACATGTTGGATCCAATGAGGCCCACCAGAATAATAGCCATGCCTGCGTGGCTAATAGCGCCCGACAGAGCACTTGCGCTCCGACGCTGACGGATAGCCATGAACAGCGCGTTGAAGAAAAGCAGTGCCGCCACTGCGAAGCCCACCACAGAAAGACCCTTGTAATACCACGCCGGACCTTGCATCGCAAGCTCCGCAGCACTGCTTCCACCTGCAGAAATAGTCGCATCGTACGCAGGACTCAAGCGCAGCACGAAATACACCACCAGCACAATGAACAGCACCAGCGCGCACAGAGCGGGGATACGCGCCTGTTTCGCGAACGCCGCCTTGTTCGCCTTCTGCCACCCCAGCAGCGGGCACACCGCCATCATAGCCAAGAAAATCACACCGACCGGGCGGGCAATAACGTTGTACGAATCCGTGGAAAGCGACTCGCCGCCAAACGGCAGCCATAACGGCAGCGCGCTGGAAATGGTCATATACGTGATAAGCAGCGTCATGACCAGTAGAATCACATCGCTCAAGTAATACATTGCGCCCCTCGACACCATGCTTTCAAAATCATCGCGCTCCGTGGTGCCAAACGTTGAACGGCGCACCACCAAAAGGACAATGCCCAGCACAATGGAAATCACAATGAGCGCGCCGAACAGCACCAGGCTTACCGGGTCGCCTTCGAATGCGTGAACAGATTGCACCAAACCACTGCGGCTGATAAATGTGCCCACAATTACGAATGCGAACGTTAAGCACGCGCACAGAACCGACCAGCCCTTGAACGCGCCGCGCTGGCGATACACCGTGAAACTGTGGATGAGCGCAACCGCCATAAGCCAGGAAAGCAAGCTAGCATTTTCCACGGCATCCCAGCCCCAATAGCCGCCCCAGCCCAGCACAACGTATGCCCACAGAGCGCCCAGACCAATGCCAGCTGTCAAAAACAGCCAGCTGAACAGGGCATATCGCGTTGAGCGCTGAACCCATGTTGAGGAGGCATCGTTCACGATTAGCGCCGAGATAGCATACGCAAAGGGAACGGTAAGGCCCGCGTAACCCACGAACAGCGTGGGCGGATGAATGGCCATGGCCCAATGCTCAAGAAGCGTGTTCATGCCCAGCATCTGGGCAGCTTTCGTAAGCGTTCCCGCTTCGGTGAAATACTTCGCATCGGTGGGCTCAAACGGCATGTTCGCTTCGCTAAACAGCAAAACACCCACGAATGCTGCCAAAACAGCCTGCATCACCAGGCACGCAACGTTGTCAAGCTTGCGTACTTGCCCCATGTCGCGCACGGCAACAATAGCGCCAAAAATTGCGATAAGCCACGCCCAGAACAGCAAGCTACCCTCGCGACCAGCCCAAACGCCCGAAAGCTTATAGAGCCATGCCAGCGAACCGGCATTGTTGGAATGGCTGCTCAGCACGTATTGAATGCTGTAGTTGTCGGTCAGAAAGCAATAACCCAGCACCACCACGCACACGGTAAGCGCCACCGTGGAAACAAGCGCGGCAACGCGACCCGACCAAGAAAGCGTTTCGGAAAGCGCGCCTTCACCCGCAGCGCCTGCGGCACTTGCACCACCTACAGACGAAGCGCCCGCCGTGCTCCCGCCCGAAGCCGATGCACCCGCCGGAACAGCGTCTTTCCTGCTCAAAACCTGACCAATGACCAGAAGAATCGCACTCGCTGCCGTGCCCACAAAAGCCACGAGCAACGCAAACATGCCAATCATCGCGGGAGAAAACACACGAGTCCCCTTTTCTATCTACATATTAGTTACCAGCGCGCGCAATCAAGCACGGCTCTCATGCTCAAGCGCGGCACGACACAACGCGAAAGCGCGGCAAAAGCGCATTCCGTCGGAGCAGCGCCCTACGCGCTTGCCGCGTGCGCTACTGTCCCAGCGCAACATCGGACGCCAGGAACACGCCACTCATCTCGCCTGTAGCGCCGCCATCAAGAGCACCCGTTACCACTACGGTTGCACCATCGGTCACTTGGTCGGACAGCGCGCCTTCAAACGAAATACCCAGCTGAGCGCCACCTTCTTGGCCAGCGCCTTCAGCATCTTCCAGAACAAAACGTACTTTCTCCGTAGCGCTTGCCAGCGTGCCCGCCTTTATCACGCCCACCACTTTCGTGGTTTTGCCCTGCATGGAATCGCCGTAACCTACAAGCTGGGAAACACTCAACGCATTCGAGGCGCTTTCGTATTTGCTGGGGCACTGCGTAACCAGATCAGAGCACACAACGGTGCCGTTAGAATCCACGCGGCCCGTGCAAATGGCCTTAATGCCGTTGCCGAACGTTGCGGAAACGCCCTTGTCGTAGCTCACGTGAACGGTTGCGCCGCCCGCACCGCTTTCGTCTTCAATGTCAAACGTTAAAACGCCCTGCGGATCAACCTCGTAGGAGTTCGCTACAACCAGGCCCGACACCTTCACTTTTTTGTCTGCGTAATTATTCGCGGCAAGCTCGGATACGCTCACGACCTTAGCCGAAGAACCGCCGCCCACCACGGCAAGAAGGACAATGATCACCACTACAATAATGCCGGCAACCACAATCATGCGACGCTTCGTTTTGCTGTTCACGAGCGACTCCTTCTTCTCATTTGAATATGCATAGAAATACAGCATGCATGATAGCGCAAAAGTCAAGCACGAAAATGGCGCACCTGCACGTTCTCCCTAAAAAATAACGCCATAAGGTGCACTTTTTGCCCGAAAAATAAGCCATGAGGGTACGGCATTCGCGCGAAAACAGGAGCATGATAGGAGCTGGCTTCGTTTGCTTTGTTTGCCGATACATGAATAGTGAGCGAAACGAATCAAGAACGTCGGAAAATGCCGTACAATTCTCTTGACGCGTTTTGACCCGCAGCCAACAAGCAGCAAGCCCGGCAACAGCGCAAGGGCAACCGCCGTGGGGGCTTTTCGCGTTCGAGCTGTCGCATCTAACCCGTGTTGAAAAGGATGCCCTATGGTTGAAACAGTGAACTACCAATGTCCCGCATGCGGAGGCCCGCTCCATTTTTCCGGGGAAACGGGAAGCCTTGTCTGCGACTACTGCGACTCGACCTTTACCGTAAAACAGGTTGAGGACCTTTACGCCGCCAAACAGGAAAAAGCCGAAGGTAAAGCCGAAAAAGAGAAGCTGCGAGCGCAGAAAGCGGGAGGCGCCGGTGCGAGCGGTGCAGGTGATGCTACCGCAGGTGCAGCAGACGCAGGTGCCGTTGGCGCTGCGGGCGTCTCCGACAACGTTGTTGCCGCCGGAGCCGCACAAGCAGCAAAAGCCGCCGAAGAAGGGCTTGACCCCATTCAGGCGTACCTCAAGCGCTCCAACTGGAACGATGCCGAAAGTGAAACACTGGCAACATCGGTGTGCAGCTCATGCGGAGCCGAGCTCATCCACGATCAAACCACTGCCGTGGCGCAGTGCCCGTACTGCGGCAACAACACGGTGATTCCAGGCACCATGGCGGGAACGCTCAAGCCCGATTACGTGATTCCGTTCAAAATGAACAAAACCCAGGCTGTGGACGCCCTGAAGCATTACTACAAAGGTAAGAAATTCCTGCCGAACGCCTTCGCCGAAACAAACCACGTGGAAGAAATCCAGGGCGTTTATGTTCCGTTCTGGCTATACTCCGCGCGCGCGGATGCCCAGGCAACATTTGCCGCCGAAAACATTCGCACCTGGAGGGAAGACGATTACCAGATCACCGAAACGGACCATTACGCAGTAGAACGCGCAGGCTATATGGACTTTACGCGTGTGCCCGTCGATGGCTCGCAGAAGATGCCCGACGCGCATATGGACTCCATTGAGCCGTACGATTACAGCGAAATCTCACCGTTTTCCGTGGCGTATTTGCCTGGTTACTTGACCGATCGTTTCGACATGGACGTTGCTGCGTGCCAGCCGCGCGCAACCGAGCGCATGAAATCAACGGCGCAATCCGAGCTGCGCAACACCGTAACGGGGTACGACTCGGTATCGTCCGGCGTATGCACGGTTGACGAAGACCTCAAGGAAGTTTCCTATGCGCTGCTTCCCGTGTGGATGCTGCACACCAAGTGGAACGACCAGGACTTCCTTTTCGCCATGAACGGACAAACGGGGAAACTCATTGGCGATTTGCCCATTGACAAGGGGAAAGTTGTCAGCTGGTTCTTGCGTATCTTCATTCCGTTGGTTGCCGTTGCTGGTGCCGTGTCGTTCTTGATGCTGTAGAGAGGAGGCCTTATGAAAAAGATACTCTGCAGCTTTTTCGCGGCGTTGCTAGTTGTTTGCGCAACGGTGACCCCCGCCTTGGCAAAAGGCTACAACGATATTTCCACCACGTACGTGCGTGACCACTACCAGCTTCTTTCCGATAGCACGTTGCAGTCCATGGAAGCCGAGGCGGAAAGCCTTTCCGATACGTATAAGTGCGATGTTTATCTGACCATCGTGGATGATCTTGGCTCCTACACTTCTTCGCGCAAGTTCGCCGAAGCGTACTGGAACTACTACGATTTGGGGCGCGGCACGGACAAAGACGGCATCATGTTCCTGATTGCCGTTGATTCGCGCGACTACGTGACTATCACGCACGGTCAGGGAACAACGGGCGGCATCACCATTTTCACCGATTATCGCATTGAGCAGATTGAAGATGCTATTGTCGAAGAGCTCAAAGGCAACAATTGGGTGGCAGGTTGCGAAGTCTACCTGGAGAAAGTGACCGAAACGTTTGAGTTCTACACCGAGCACGGCGAGCCCTGGGACAGCAACAACGACCCCGAAGATGCTTGGATCGCGCTGCTCATCAAGATTCTGGTGACCATTTTAGTGCCCCTGTTTATTGCTGCTGCCATCTGCTCTCTTTGGGCAAGCCAAATGAAAACGGCGCGCCTGGCAACGGAAGCAAGCTCGTATTTGGAGCGCGGCTCGCTGGTGCTTACACGCCAAACGGATCATTTCCTAAGGACCACGCGCGTTGTCACGAAGATCGAAAAGAGCGATTCTTCCTCGGGCGGAGGCGGCTCCACGGTAAGCGATTCGGGCTTCGGCGGAAGCAGCGGCGGCAAGTTCTAGGCGGCGGCTGGCAGCGCGGCAGGCGGTCGCGGGCGACCCCGGCGACGATAGGACGCCTGGGGTGGCAAGCGACGCGGAGCACCAGGCTTCAGCAGCGCAAACGCCGTGCGAATGATGCGACCGAAATCGAACCGTTGCTCATTCGTTACGATTGAAACATGCTATGACAAGGCAAAACGCTTCGCCATAGCTTATGATAAGGAAAGTAGTAAATCTTTTGAAAGGAGTCCACTATGGGTCTTTTGAAAGCAGGCGTAGGTGCATTGAGCGGCGTACTTGCCGATCAATGGCGTGAGTACTTCTATTGCGATTCCCTGGAAGCCAACGTGTTGGTGGCAAAGGGACAAAAGAAAACCTCCGACAAGGGCCGTAGCTCTAACACCAAGGGCGAGTCCAACATTATCTCCGACGGTTCTATCATCGCCGTGAACGAAGGCCAGTGCGCTATCATCGTTGAAGACGGCGCCATTGTGGACATTTGCGCCACGCCGGGCCAGTTCGTTTACGAGACCGGCTCCGAGCCCAGCATTCTGTACGGCGATTTGCAGCAAGGCGTTCTTGCCTCCTTCGAGAACCTGGGCAAGCGCTTCACGTTCGGCGGCGACACGGGCAAAGACCAGCGCATCTACTTCTTCAACACCAAAGAGATTATCGGCAACAAGTACGGCACGGCAAGCCCCGTTCCCTTCCGCGTTGTTGACCAAAATGCAGGCTTTGACCTGGATATTTCCGTTCGTTGCAACGGCGAGTACTCCTACAAGATTGTTGACCCCATTCTGTTCTACAAGAACGTTTGCGGAAACGTGGAAGACGTTTACACGCGCGACAAGATTGATAGCCAGCTGAAGTCTGAAATGCTGGGCGCTTTGCAGCCGGCGTTCGCACGCATCTCCGAAATGGGCATCCGTTACAGCGCTGTGCCTGGTCACACCGTTGAAGTTGCCGATGCTTTGAACGAAGTGCTGTCCCCCAAGTGGTCGAACCTGCGCGGTATTGCCATTGTGTCCTTCGGCGTGAATTCTATTACGGCATCCGAAGAAGACGAAGCGCTTATCAAGAACATGCAGACGGCTTCTGCCCTGAATCGCGCTGGCACTACGAACAGCTACATGGCGGTGCAGACGGGTTCTGCCATGAATGCTGCCGCCACGAACACGGCAGGCGCTATGACCGGCTTCATGGGCATGGGCATGGCATCGGGCATGGGCGCTGGTGCAGCAAACGCATTCGGCGGACAGCCTGCTCAGCCGCAGGCGAACGCATACCCCGTTGCCGCTGATGGAGGCTTTGGTGCAGGTGCTCAGGCCATGAACACCATGCAGCAGCAGGCAGGTGCGCAGGGTCAGGGTCAGAACCAGACGCAGGCAATGCAGGATCAGATTGCCCAGCAGCAGGCTGCGGCGGCAGCAGCTGCAGCGGCGGCAGCTGGTTGGTTGTGCTCTTGCGGCACGAAAAACACCGGCAAGTTCTGCTCCAACTGCGGCAGCGCGAAGCCCGAAGAGTGGACCTGCTCTTGTGGCGCGGTGAACAGCGGCAAGTTCTGCCCCAACTGCGGCAGCGCAAAACCCGAGGCAGCAGCATCGTGGACGTGCGGCTGCGGCACCGTCAACGAGGGCAAGTTCTGCAAGAACTGCGGAACCCCGCGTCCGTAAGCGCATACGCCAGTAGCAAAAGAGCCTCCCGAACACACGCGCGGGAGGCTCTTTTTTGTTGACAAATTACCCCACCTTTTGTCAACAATTCGGTAGTATGACGATGTTGCAAGTCATCGGGGATGCGAACCGCTGATTCAGATTCCCCCAATTCAACGGCCTGTTCTCCGCAATCTCTTCGCAGTTGTTTGCCAGCTTACTCTTCGCGAAGGCGGCGCAGATATTCCTCCAGAGCAGCCTGATACATGGTGCGATCATTCGCAAACGAAATCAAATCGGCTGCTTCATCGGCAGGAACCCAGAACGTTTCGTCGATTTCCTCTTCTTGCGCGCTCAGATTGCCCTGATCGTACTCCGCCAAGAAGAAAAACACGCTGCGCTTGTCGGTCTTGCGCGCCGAAGCAACCTGATAGCAAAAATCGGGCAGAATCTTCACCTGAATGCCGGTTTCCTCGCGAATCTCACGCACCGCTGCGGCTTCCCTTGTTTCCCGGGGCATAATGTGCCCCTTGGGGAAGGAACGTCGGTCGCTCTTCATCGCAATCATGAGCACTTCAAAATCGTGCGCCGAACAGGCCAAATCCTGCGAAGTAGTGTCCGCGAAATCCGCCGCACCGACAGCAGCGTCATCGGCAACGTCGCCCGCAGCAGCGCCTTCCGCACCGCAAGCCGTGCGCCGACGAAACACAACCGCGCCTGCAGAATCGGTCGTGCTGCGCGCATCTTCCGATGTTCCCAGCAACGCCAAAGAAAGCAGCTTACGAACGCGCTTCGGGTCAAGCTGCGAAAAGGGAATGAAGTGATCCACATCGCGCGGACGCACGGGCATTTCGTCCAGCGAGCCTGAGCCTTCGCCTGCGACCTCTTCCCCAGCAGCATTCGCAGCAGCAGATCCTTCCGCCGCAGCACGCTGAGAAGCAGCACATTCTTCCGCAAACTGGCACAAACGATCGGCATGGTTTCCCTGCAGCTTTTCCATCCACACAATGTCGTACCAACGATTGAACTTGTACGCGCACCCATGGAAACGAGCCACAGGCTTATAGCCCTGTTTCTCGTGAAACACCTTGCTGCCATTTGTCAAATAGGGGTCGTTTTCGCAGATAGGAACTGCAATACACGCATTCAGATTCGTAATATTTTGCACGAAAAGCACGTTCTCGAGCGCCATATATAAAAGCGAACCAATACCAATCTGCCGAACGGAGCGGTTCACGTAAATGGAAGTCTCAATAGAATGCTCGTAAGCTGCACGCGTTTTGAATGGGCCCGCGTAAGCGTACGCGCAAATCTTTCCTGCCTGCTCGGCCACAATATAGGGGTATTTTTCCAACGTAGTGGCAATGCGGCGCTCGAATTCTTCAAGCGACGGCACTTCGCGTTCAAACGTCACCGCTGTTTCCCTGACATACGGTGCATATATCGCTAAAAGAGCAGCTGCATCGCGCGGCGTGGCAACGCGAAGCGTTAAAAGCTCTTCATCAACAGAGGGGGTCTGCACGTGCTGCACGTGCTCGGAGTTATCTTCTGTAAGCACCTGAGCTCCTTGGTATCTAGCTTATCGTATGAGTTCACCTATAAAAAAGACCCGGCGAATGCCAGGTCTTCCTTTTCTGGAATGGTGCCCGAGGCGAGAGTCGAACTCGCACGGTTTCCCAACGGTTTTTGAGACCGCCGCGTCTGCCATTCCGCCACTCGGGCGCATTTAGGAATTATATCCAATTGCGCGCCTTCAGTCGAGAAAAAGTTTGTAAATATAGATATTTCTTGCAAAAGGCGTGCATCTGAAATTTCGATGGCGTAGAATGCCGTTGCTCATGAAGAAGGAACAAAACATATCGCATCTGAACAAGGCAAACGCATCGAACGAACCCAGCGCACAGCCCTCAAACGAAAAGAAGGGCAGCGGGAAGTTCATCGGTGTGCTTTTAGTCGTGATTTCTGCCGTAAGCTGGGGTTTTTCCGGCTCAATCGCGCAATACCTCACCCAATGGCAAGGCGTGCACGCCGAATGGCTCAATTGCGTGCGCATGGTAGGCGCGGCAATCGTCCTTTTGCCCATTGCCCTTAGCAAGAAGGATTCGCGACAGGAAATCGTTACCGCGCTGCACAGCAAGACCGATATGCGCGATATGGCCATCTTCGCCATCTTCGGCGCATTCGCTTGTCAGATCGGTTACCTTGTTACGCTTTCCATCACGAATTCCGGCACTGCCACTATGTTCGAGCAGCTCAGCATGATTATTGTTGTGGCCGTGACCTGCCTTACCGTGAAAAGAAAGCCCACCGGCAAAGAAATACTCGCGCTGGTACTGGCGCTCACCGGCGCCTTCTGCTTCTGCACGCAGGGCAGTCTGGATTCCCTTGCCATGCCGTTCGAAGGCTTTTTGTGGGGCATCTTCGCCGCTATTGGCATGGCCACCTATGTGCTGCTGCCCGTGCGCTTGCTTAAGAAGTTCAGCGGCCTTACCGTAACCGCCCTGGCCATGGCCATTGCGGGCACGGTTATTACCATCGCATTCCGCCCGTGGACCATCATGCCCGAGCTCAACGCTCCGGTAATCCTGGGTGCGCTGGGAACCACCATTCTGGGTACGGTCATTGCATACCTGTTCTTCATGGAGGGCGTGAAGCGCGTGGGCGCCGTAATCGGCGGCCTGCTCGATGCAATCGAGCCGGTAACGGCCATTATCGCAAGCGCCGTTTGGCTGGGAACGGTCGTAACGGGCTGGGACGCTTTGGGATGCGCCTTGATTATTGGCATGATCGTTCTTATCACGCTGCCTGAAAAAGAGCCCAAGAACAACGACAAGAAACCAGCGAAAAAGGCGCACGAAGCCGCGGAAGCGATTAAGGTTGCAAAGGCCGCTCGAGGCGCAAAAGAGCCTGTTATCTGCTGCGATAAGATTCGCTACGACAAGCGCAAGCTGCAGCAACGCTAACCGCGACAACGGTTACTGAATCACAAGCCTGTCTTTCGAGTGAGCTCGAGTACCTGCCTGGCACCCAGGCGAATGAGTCTCTTCCCCCCATCCACACCCACAGGCGGCGGGGCACCACACGCGATCAGGCAACCCTTCCACAACTCCTCAACCAGCCAAAATGTTGACAAAAGGTGGGGTAATTTGTCAACAACGCTAGCCCATCGCAATTACAAGAAGCGGGATCGTTACCAGCGAAAGCAACGTTGAAATGATGATGCCTTGGGAAAGTGTTTTGGTATCGGTGCCGTAGAGCAACGAAAACATGACGCCCACGTTGGCCACGGGCATGGCGGATGAAACAACCAGCGCGCCCAAAAGCAGATGATTATCCAGAATCGGCGAGAACAGCAGCCATACGATAATCGGGTTGATTACCAGGCGAAACGCCGACATCCCCCACAGATGCGGCGTACCAGCCAAATCACGCAGCGGCATGTTCGCCATCTGCGAGCCAATAATAATCATGGCCGCAGGAGTTGCCATATTGCCCAGCAACGTGAAGACATCAGTCGCAATCGGAATCTCTTGCACATCGCCCGCCTCAAGAGCAATGGCAGCAATGCAGCAGATGGTCATAGGCGTCAGGAACGTTTTGACCGTCACTTTTTCGGGTCGAACATCTTCGTTGTCCTTCGCAACAAGAATGGGGCCCACAGTGTAGCACAGCAAGTTGAACGGCACTTGGAAAATAGACGCGTAAATCAGCGCGCTTTGGCCGTAAATGGCAGCAATGACCGGAAAACCCAGAAAGCCCACGTTACCAAACGTCAGCATGAAACGATAAGCGCCCTTGAAGCCGTTCGGCACACGCATAACAGCCACCACGATAAACGCCAATGCGACAAGCAACGTCATCATGACCAGACAAGAGAAGAACGTGATGCCGATTTCGCCCAACGACAGAGGATCGTGCTCCGCAAGAACAGCCGACAGGATAAGCGACGGCATTGCCACGTTGATGACAACTTTCGAAAGGCCCGTGTCAACCTCGTCGTTCGTATAATGAGCTTTCTTGCAAATATAACCCACAGCAATCAGCGCAAACAGCATCACCATTTGGGTAACAATGGACGCGGTGTCGGAACTCACGAAAATAACCTCTCTTAATTTAGAACGCAACAAAGGCAGCTTGGCGAAAAAGCTAGATGCCCATCATGCAATAGGTTCAAATAAGTCGTCAATTTAAGAAAACACTTTTTAACACAAAAAAGGTCAGGAACGAATGCTCCTGACCTGTAAAATTCATGGTGGTCAGAGGGGGACTTGAACCCTCGGCACGCGGATTTTCAGTCCGCTGCTCTACCAACTGAGCTACCTGACCACAAACATTGCGCCTTAGCGCAGGTAAGTATTTTACGCAAGAACGTTATAGATTGCAAGCACTTTTTGAATTTTTATTAATCAAAGCGCTTGCAACGCTCCTCTTCGAGCTCATCGCGTATCTCCTTATAATCTTTACCAGGCCATTTATCCGAAAGAGGCAAAGATATTTCTTCATATAGATCACGCATCTCATCAATAGCGGTCCGGGTCATAGCACGAACCAAAGGCTCTTCGCTGCTCACCATATCCCCCTTACCCTTGTAAGAACTCCTTTGCAACAGCATATCGCATATCAATAGCTGAATTCAACCAATCAGCAGCAGAACAAAAGCCGTGAAACAAAGGGCAGGGGCGAAAGGAAAGGTGGCATCGCGGAGTAGCGACACAGCTTGACGCTCACCGGAAGAAGCAGCAAGCCGAACGGCAAGCGTTTGCAGCAAAAACCTTCCCGCAACAAACACCAACGCAAGAACACAAGCCGCAAACAAACACACAATTGCACCCTTAAACCCCAGGTAAAGTGCAAAAACTGCCAGCAGCTTTATATCTCCGCCGCCAAACGAATCTCGCCCGCGTAAGCGTTCGTACGTAAACGCCGCAAAAAGCAAGCCCACGGCAACTCCCGCAAAACCCACCACACCGCGCGCGACATACAGCAGCGCACACGTAACCCCCTGTCGCAGAACGGTCAGCATCACCGACAAAAGCCATACAACCACTAGACCAGCCAAAAGCCGTGGTATAACAATGCGATGGCGCACGTCGTACCAAGAAATCGCAATTGCCAACATTAAAAACGCCAGCAAGCAGATAGCTTCGCCCACAGCAATAACTACGCCAACATCTTGCGAAAACACGCTTCGCCCCTTCCCCCTTCGCACACCACTCATCGCGATAAGCAACACGGCTGCAAGCCCGCGTCCAACCAGCAACAAACCCATAAACATAAAAAGAAGCATACGAAACGCCGCTATCAAAAACCTGACAAAATGCCATCAAAACAGCGTGCACCGTTGACAGAAAACCAGCAAAACGAGCGGAATCCCTAACAAAAAGCTATCAAATAGCCTGAAGCTCCCAGCGCGTAAGTTGACAGTTTTACGCATATCGGCTTGTCAATCGATTGCTCGTTTCCATCATGCAGCTTCGACCACGGCATTTGTTGTGTGCAGCCTTGCTTGACACCCTACGTTTGGTGGTAGAATGACAGGAAACACTTTTCCTTGGGAGGGAACGATGCTCATTTCAACAAAGGGCCGCTACGCGTTACGTATGGTAATCGCCCTTGCAAAACTGGAAAAAGAAAAGAAGGCGCCTGTTTCGCTCAAAGACATTGCCGAAGCGGAGTGCGTTTCCATGAAGTACTTAGAACAACTGGCTCGCTGCCTTTCAAGCAAGGGCATCATCACCAGCTCGCGCGGTAAATATGGCGGATACCGCCTGTCTGACCAGCCCAAAAACATTCTTGCAGGCGATGTTCTACGCGCAGCAGAAGGATCGACCGCGCCCGTTTCTTGCCTAGAAGGGGGCACTCCCTGCCCTCGGCAAGACGTGTGCACCACCGTGTCGTTCTGGCGTGGGCTTGATGCCGTTATCGAGAAATACATTGACAGCGTTACCCTTGCCGATCTGCTAAAGGAGTAGATTCGGCATTTTCCGTACGAACGTAAGCTGATTCAAGACCGCTTCAGCGCGTCCGCTCGTTCGCGTATCAAACACGCGATATAACCTGCGAAAACAAAAGCGCACGGGCAGAACCGCAATTCAACAAATACGGTCCGCTTTTGTTACAGTTAGGGGTACATTTCGCGCACGGACACGAGCGTCATGCGCGTTAGAGTAAACTAAGGCGGTATGCAAACTATCGGAGGACTTCCATGGACATTGGCGCTACCCTACCCATTTGGAGCATCATCCCCTTTGCGGGCATGCTTCTTTGTATTGCAATCCTGCCTTTAACAAAACTCGCCGAATGGTGGGAGCATCACCAACTGCACGTTGCCATTTTCTGGTCGCTTGTTTTCCTGATTCCGTTCACCATTGCCTACGGAATGCACGAAACCGGCTACGAGCTTATGGAGTCGGTTGTTCTTGACTACATTCCCTTCATCGTTTTGCTGTTGGGCCTGTTCATTGTCACGGGCAACATCCACGTGGCAGGTACCATTCCCGGCACCACACGCAACAACGTGATTATGCTGGCCATTGGCACATTCCTGGCAAGCTGGGTGGGCACCACGGGCGCCGCCATGCTTTTGATTCGCCCTGTGCTGCGCGCAAACGTGTGGCGCCGCAACAAGACGCACATCATTGTGTTCTTCATCTTCCTTGTTGCCAACATGGGCGGTTGCCTGACCCCCTTGGGCGATCCGCCGCTGTTTCTGGGCTTTTTGCGCGGTGTGCCGTTTTTGTGGACTATGGAGCATATCTGGCATATTCTGATTCTGAACACCGTTCTTCTTTTGGCGTTGTTTGCCCTGATTGACAATCATTTTATCAAGAAGGAAGGTAAAGAAGGCCTAGAGGCTTTAGAGCTTGAGCGCAAAGCCATGGGTCGCGTTCCCTTCCGCATTGAGGGCGGCCACAATGTGGCGTTTTTGGCGCTTATTATTCTTGCGGTTATCCTGAATGGCACCATCCCGCAAATCGATTCCTTCCTGGATGCAAAAGGCCAGGTCATTGGCATTGATGTCTACGAAGGCATCCATCTGGGCATCAATTACTTCTTGCAGATTGTCCTGATTGCTATTGCGGCGGGGCTTTCTTGGTACACCACAAAACCCGTGCTGCGCGAAAAGAACGACTTCGAGTGGGGCCCCATTGCGGAAGTTGCCAAGCTGTTCATTGGCATCTTCATTACCATGATTCCGGCTCTGGCGCTGCTACGCACGTACGGCGGCGAACTGGGAATTGACTCCCCCGTAAAATTCTTCTGGATCACCGGCGCGCTGTCCAGCTTCCTGGATAACTCCCCCACCTATGTGGTATTCCTGACCACGGCGGGTGCGTTGGGCGCCACCGAAGGCGTTGCAACCACGGTGGGCATCGTTGCGCCCGAAATCCTTCTGGCCATTAGCGCAGGTGCCGTGTTCATGGGCGCCATCACCTACATTGGCAATGCGCCGAACTTCATGGTCAAGAGCATTTCGGAACGTTCCGGTGGCGTGAAAATGCCCAGCTTCTTTGGTTATATGGGCTGGTCATGCGCGATTTTGATACCACTTTTCATAATTGACACCCTCGTATTCTTCCTATAGCACTGAAAGGTCATAAGCAGGCCATGCTGTATTCTGAACTGGTGAATTCACCCGAGAAAATCGATCAGATTATTGACGCGTACATAAACGAGCATTGGGAAGACGTTCTGGCGGATTTGCAAACGCTCATTGCCATCCCCAGTTTCCGCGAAGATAGTAAGGCGAGCCCGCGAGAAAACGCGCCGTTTGGGCCCGGTCCGCGTCGCGCACTTGATACCGCGCTTGAAATCGCAGGTCGCATGGGCTTCGAGACGCACGATGTGGATGGCTACATCGGGTACGCGGATTATTCGGGCGAAGAAGCCGGCGCAGATGCAGGCGCTGCTAACGCGGCGCGAGTGAGCGATGTCGGCGCGGCGAGCGCAATGGGCGCTACGAATGCAACGAGCGCGACGGGCGCACTCGCGAGCAATTGCGCAGACGAACGCACGGGAACAGAAACCCGACGTCGCCAAATCGGCATCATTGGCCACGTGGATGTAGTTCCTGCGGGTCCTGGTTGGAGCGTGGAACCGTACAACGTTACATGCAAAGACGGCTTTTTGCTGGGACGCGGCATTGCCGATGACAAGGGACCCGTTGTTGTTGCGCTGCACGCCATGAATGTTTGGAAACAACTTGACGTGACGCTCCCCTATGACCTGCGCTTTCTTTTCGGTGCAGCAGAAGAAACGGGTATGGAAGATGTACCTTACTACCGCGAGCACTTCCAGGACCCCGATTTTCTTTTCACACCCGATGCGGAGTTCCCCGTGTGCTATGGCGAAAAAGGCCACTACGATGGCACGCTGGTAAGCAGGCCGCTACAGAACGGAAGGATCATCGACATTCAAGGCGGCACAGCGCCCAACGCCGTTCCTGGCTCAGCGTTTGCAGTGGTGAACTGCGATAATGCTGTTACCGCAGACACGCTGCCCGCAGCAGAGCGCATCACCGTAACAGATTTGGGCAATGGCACCGTGCGTATTGATGCTCAGGGAAAATGCCAGCATGCATCTATCCCCGAAGGCGGCGTTAACGCGATTGGCATCTTGATCGATTACCTTCTGGCAAACGATCTTTGCTCGGAAGACGAGCGCGCATTCTTGCAGCTTGAGCAACAGCTGCTCAGCTGCACCGATGGAAGTTGCTTCGATTGCGCCTGTTCAGACAAAGATTTTGGCAGCTTGACTATGGTTGGCGGCATGATTTCGCTTCATGGCAACAGCATACGGCAGACCATCGATTGCCGCTTCCCCACCTGTATTACCGCCGATGAGATTGAGATGCGCATCCGCAGAGCATCGTGCGCATGCGGAGCATCGATTTGGCGCGATTCTTGCATGGAGCCGTTCCTGGTTGATCCGCAATCACCCGAGATCCAAGCTCTGCTGCGCGCTTACAACGAAGCAACGGGAGAAAACGCCGAACCGTTCACCATAGGTGGCGGCACGTATGCGCGCCTGTTCAGCAACGCAGCAAGTTTCGGGCCCGAAAAACCCTGGGTTCCTGTACCTGATTGGGTAGGCGGAATGCACAGCCCCGATGAAGGCATGAGCGAAGAGGCCCTGAAAGAAGCGCTGCGCATTTACGCGCGCGTGCTCATTGGGCTCTAAAGGCAAAACGTCAAAGGCACTCCGGCACAACCGCGCTTCGTCTTACAAGAAAATGATCAAGATTATGGCAGCAGCGGCAAGCGCCAACCCAACAGGTAAAGGTTCTTCTTTTCTGCCGCTGCCAAAACCGCTCGTATAGAGCTGCGGAACCAGCATTCCATCGGCGCGATGAGATAAAACAATCTTCCTGAGCAGGAACAACACCAAAAGAACCGCCAGCATAAGGGCAACAATTGCCAACGCACCTGTTGATCCCGTGAACAGACCAAGCGCCATAGATGTGATAAATGTCGCAGGGCTCAAAAGCTCAGCGCCAGTAAGCAAGCCGATAACGATAACCGCCAAAGCTCCCAGCACGAACATAATTGCGGCGCCTACCAGTCCATCCAGAAAAACTGGTAGAGCACCCACGCCGAAAAAGTTCGCGAACACAGGAACCAAACCACCCGCACCCAACGATGAGACCTCAGGGCCAACACCATACGGCATAAACCAAACGGAAACAATCCACAGCGCAACCGCGGCAAGCGCCAAAATCGATGGCGCCCTATTTGACCTGCGATCAAGCGCGCCCGAAACAACAAGCAGCGCGAAAAGGAGCGCGAACACAAACGAAGGAAGCAAAATACCGTAGCGCAGGAACACGCCAATCCAGCTCAAAAACAACACGACACCGCAGACGGCATCAATTGCATCGAAGCCTTCATTCGGGGTGGACGAATCATTCGTCGCACCAACGTAATATGTTCCGTTCATCTGCACCATGTTGCATCGCGAGCTATCCTTATTCGCTCAACTTCCCTCTCCGTTCTTTACCCGCTACTCACCAAAAATCAACTGGCGCTCTTCCCCTTGAAGAGCCGCGCGCGCCTGATCGCGCAGGCCGTTCACGCCAATAAAGAACTGGCGCATCATGACCACCGTCAGATAACGACCCTTCGGCGTAAGCGTCAATTCTTCCACGTTATCGGTGGCAAAAGCCCCGTTCAAACGCATAAACGCCATTTCCATGGGAAGTCCCAGATCAACACTCATGCCAAAATCGCGCTCGAAAGCCTTCTTGTCCAAGCGCAAACCGAACAACTGCATCATGAAGCGATAACGCATGCGGTCGCGCAACGTGAAGCTCGTCTTGCCCATGATCGACATGTTGCCCGCCTCGATAGCGGCGTTGTAATCATTCACGCTGAACGTATTCACATACAAATCGTGGCCTAAATACGTAATGCCACCCGAACCGATGGCGGGATATTCCTCGTAATTCACCACGTATTCGTCAATCATCGCCTCGTTTTCAGCTGCGCCGGCACTAGTACCTACCGCAACACCCGAATCGCACGTAGCGCGATACCCGTTCTTGCGGTTGAACGTCCACGCAGAACCAAACTCGAACGGCGCGTTTTCGCCTTCCGTGAGAAGCGAGCAGATAATCTCGTAGAACTGCTTTTCGCGGTTGTAATCAACCTTGCCCACCGTAGCCGCAAGCGATTTCTCCACGGAAGGAGACGCCATAAGCGGATAGAACGTGGTTTGCGAGGCGCCGCTTTCAACCACGCGCTCAATGTCGGAAATCAGAATATCAGCCGTCTGAGCTGGGAAATTAAAAATCATATCGGCGTTCATCGACACAAAATGCGGGCTTGCATATTTGATGCGCTCAATAATTTCCGCACCGCACCCGTACTTGTCGTAGCGGTCCATTTGCTTCAAAAGACCGTCATCGAAACTCTGAACGCCCACGGAAAGACGCTGCACACGCCCTTCCAACTTCTCAACGTATTCGGGAATTAGGTGGTTCGGGTTCGTCTCGCTCGAAACTTCCTTGATGCCCGGGAAGGTGTCGCGCGCTAAATCGATGGTTTCGCACAACTCATCAATCATAATGGTGGGCGTTCCGCCGCCAATGTAGACGCTCTCGAAGTCATAGCCCAGCTCTTTGAGCATGAGCATTTCTTTGCGCATGTTCTTGAAGTACGGAACCGCGCGATCCCCTTTGAACGGGAAGCGGTTGAACGAACAATACGGGCACAAGCGCTCGCAGAACGGCACGTGCATATACAGCATGTATTTCTTACCGGGCGTAGGCGCGGGCATACGCGTTTGCGCCGTGGGCGAAAGCTTCAAATAGCCATCGGAGCAGCAGCGAACCACCGTGCTTAACATGCGCTCAGATAACATTCCGTTCCTCTTTCCATTCGTACTATATCAAAATCTGCGCCAAGTCACATTCCCACCAAAGCCAGCGAGAAACGCATCGGCCCAGGCAGTTGGCCCGTTGCGCGACTGAACGTACTTCGGTACGCGAAGCGGAGCGCGAAAGGGTCAAATGGCGGGCCTAGGCGCTTCGCAGCGTCAGGCAGTTACGGCGTTCGCCAGAACGACGTAACCTCGGAACGGCGGGCCTAGGCACTTCGCAACGTCGGGCTGTTACGGCGTTTGCCAGAACAACGCAGCCTAAACCCTACCAGGCGCTGCGGCCAATCAACGCGCGCTTGCCAATATCCTGACGATACTGCTTGCCCTCGAAGTTGATCAAATCAACCGCTTCATACGCCTTATCGCGCGCTTCCTCGAACGTTTTGCCCAACGCGACCACGTTCAGCACACGACCACCTGCGGTAATAAGCTCGCCATCGGCATTCAAAGCCGTACCCGCATGGAATACGGTAACGTCTTCAATGTCTTCGGCTTCGTCAATACCCAGAATCACTTTGCCCTTTTCATAGGCACCCGGGTAGCCTTCGCTTGCCAAAACAACGCACGCGGCCCACTCATCGCGCCACGAAAGCTTCAAATCATCCGTACTTCCTTCGGCGATTGCACGAACTACCTGGGCAAAGTCGTTCTCCAAGCGCGGCAGGATAACCTGCGTTTCCGGGTCGCCAAAACGCGCGTTGAACTCCAAAACCTTGGGACCTTCTTCGGTGAGCATGAAGCCGCCATACAGCACGCCGCGGTAATCCACGGGGAAGGGGTCGCGCGCCGTTGCCTGCGCCGCCACTTGCATAATGCGCTGCATTTCGGGCAGCTCGCCCTCGTTCAGGATAGGCACCGGGGAATATACGCCCATGCCGCCCGTATTCGGACCGCGATCGCCATCGTAAGCACGCTTATGATCTTGCGCGGTAGTCATGCAGAACGCTTTACCATTCGACACGAACGCTAAAAGCGAGCACTCGGGACCTACGAGGCATTCCTCAATAACAACTTTTGCGCCAGCAGCACCAAATGCGCCGCTGAAGCAACCATGCACGGCCTCAAGAGCATCTTCAAGCTCTTCGGCAACAATAACGCCTTTACCTGCGGCAAGGCCATCGGCCTTCACAACAATCGGGGCGCCCAGCTCATTCACGTAGGCAAGAGCATCGGCCTCGTTGTCGAAGCTGCCATAACGCGCCGTAGGAATGTTGTTCGCATCCATGAACTCCTTGCTGAAGGTCTTGCTTCCTTCAAGCTGGGCGCCATACGAATCGGGGCCGAATACCAGAATGCCCGCCGCACGCAAATCATCGGCCACGCCCGCAACCAAGGGAGCTTCGGGACCAATAACCACCAGGTCAATTGCGTGTTCCGGCTTCTGGCAAAACGCCAAAACGCTCTTCGCATCGTTGATATCAAGACCGGTCACGTTTTGCGCAATGCGCGCCGTACCACCATTGCCGGGCGCAACGTACAAACCCTCTACCTGAGATGACTTTGCAAGTGCCCAGGTCATAGCATGTTCGCGACCACCGGAGCCCAATACCAGTATATTCACAGCATTCCTTTCGTCTGTTTCTCTTGCATTGTTTGGTCAATCAACTGCATTTGCCGCTTGTCATTTGCGCCGAAGCGCGTGCTACCTTAGCGAAACGAACGGCGCAACCACAGTCGCACCGTTCGCAGTCAAATCTCTAGCGAAGCGCCTCGTCCTGAATGATTGTTGCATCGCGCTCGGGAGCAACGGAAATCATAGTCATGGGCGCACCCACCAGCTCTTCCAAGTGCCTGATGTACTTCTGAGCATTCTCGGGCAGCTCGTCGAACGTCTTGCAACCCGTAATGTCGCAGCCCTTCCAACCAGGCAGTTCTTCGTAGATGGGCTTAGCGTGGAACAAAACGCTTTGCTGCATGGGCAGATAATCGTAGCGCACGCCATCGCACTCGTAAGCCACGCACACTTTGATGGTTTCGAACTCGGAAAGCACATCGAGTTTCGTCAGGGCAATGTCGGTCAGACCGTTCACATCAACAGCGTACTTGCCAATCACGGCATCGAACCAACCACAACGACGCTTGCGACCTGTGGTCACGCCATATTCGTGGCCAATCGAGCACAGCGCTTCGCCGACCTCGGCCTCTTCGCCCAGACCGCCGTTTTCAGGGAACAGCTGCTCGGTGGGGAAAGGACCGCCACCAACGCGCGTGGTGTAAGCCTTCATGATGCCAATAACTTTATTGACGGCCATGGGGCCCACGCCCGTGCCAATTGCCGCGCCGCCCGCACTGCAGGAAGACGAGGTCACATACGGATACGTGCCGTGGTCGATGTCAAGCATGGTTGCTTGCGCGCCCTCGAACAGGATATTCTTACCTTCGCGCAGCGCATTGTTCAAAAGCTGCGTGGTCTCGGCCATGTACGGCTTCAGGATGCGCGCGTACGGCAGCATCTCGTCGCAAATCTCATCAACCGTATAGGTATGCAAGTTGTAAATCTTGTCCAAAATGGGATTTTTCTGAGCAAGCGCGGCTTCAACCTTCATACGGAACACTTTTTCGTCCATCAGATCCTGCACACGAATGCCTTTGCGCGCCGCCTTGTCCTGATAGCACGGGCCAATGCCACGCTTTGTGGTGCCAATGGAGTTCTTGCCCAGCATCTTTTCATCGGCGCCGTCAAGATCCTTGTGATACGGCATGATGATGTGAGCGTTGCAGCTGATCTTCAGACGCTCGGAGCTAATGCCTTCTGTCTGCAGCATGGCCATTTCCTTGACCAGCGCGCCCGGATCAATAACAACGCCGTTGCCAATAACCGGAACGCAGTTTTCGTACATAACGCCTGATGGCATCAAGTGAAGCGCCAGGCTTACATCGCCATGAACAACGGTGTGACCTGCGTTGTTTCCGCCCTGAAAGCGCACGACATAATCGTACTTTCCGGCAATAAGGTCGGTGATTTTACCTTTGCCCTCATCGCCCCATTGAGTTCCTACCAAAACTGTACTCGGCATGGAAGCACCCTCTCTATCGTCGTTCGTGTGCATGCACATTTAGATACGTAATAACCCAAATTACTATTATAGTACGAACGATTTCGAGCAAGGCGTGTGAGCGCGCATCGCTGCGTTAAAAAGCACTATCTTTTCAGGTAAAAGAAGACGAAGGGGTTAAGAAATATTAGTAACCTTCGCCGTAATCATCGTAATCGCTGCCGGTGTAATCGCCAAAGCGGGTGAACTCCGCTTCGAAGGAAAGGCGAATGTCTTTCGTTGCGCCGTTACGGTGCTTTGCCACAATAAGCTCAGCTTCTCCCAAAGGCAAGCGATCGCGCGATTCCGCCTCTTGCTCGTTCATGCTTCGGTCAATGAACATAACAATGTCGGCGTCCTGTTCGATTGAACCCGATTCACGCAGGTCAGAAAGCATGGGGCGCTTTTTGCCGCCGCGCTGCTCAATACTACGCGACAACTGGGACAACGCCAAAACCGGCATGTTCATTTCTTTGCCCAAAACTTTCAAGCCACGGGAAATCTCGCCAACTTCCACGGCGCGGTTGCCATCGCGGCGTGCCGTTGCCGGCTGCATGAGCTGCAAATAGTCAACAACAATCAGGCCTTTTTCCTTATTGCGCAGCTCACGGCGAGCTTTTGCGCGCAATTCCAGAATAGAAAGAGCCGGCGTATCGTCAATCACAATATCAAGCTTCGACAGTGCCTTAGCAGCTTCACGCAACGCAGTAAATTCCGCCTTGCCAATGTGACCACTGCGTACTTTTGACAAGCTCAAACGAGACTCGGAGCACAAAATTCTTTGCACCAACTGCGATGCGCTCATTTCCAAGGAAAGGAAGGCCACCGAAACGCCCGCTTTTGCAGCGTTGACCGCCAGGTTCAAAGCAAACGACGTTTTACCAACACCAGGTCGAGCTGCAAGAATCACCAGGTCGCCGCCACGAAAGCCGTGGAACAGGTTGTCCACGTCCACAAAGCCTGTGGGTACGCCAGCCATTTCGCCTTGCTGCTCTTTGAGCTTTTTCAGCTCTTCAAACGCGCCTTCCAGAAGCTTATTCATGGGCTTGAACTCAGAAGAAACGCGCTTTTCGGTCACGTTGAAGAGCATTTTTTCGGCTTCCTCGACCACTACATTCAAGTCGTCGGGAGCATCGAACGCCAGCGCATTAATAGCGTTGGACGCGTGAACCAAATCGCGCAAAACAGAGGTGCGCTTCACCACGGAAACATGGCTTTTCCAGTTGGTCAGGGCAAACGTATTGTCGGACAGCTCAATTAAGTAGCTGCGTCCGCCCACAGCTTCCAGCTGGCCTTTGCCATGCAAGTTCTCCGCCAAAGAAATGGGATCAACAGGAATGTTACGCTTATACAAATCCATCATGGCTTCGAAAATAATGCCGTGAGCAGGCCTA
>CAKTYF010000009.1 GCA_934631995.1 uncultured Eggerthellaceae bacterium | reverse complement strand
GCCCAGCCAGTAACTGCATCACATTCTGAATGATTCGATTGAAACAGTCAAAAATGCGATAAGAAGAGTGTAGGAGGAACGAATGGCTGAAGAGCAAAATGTGGCTGAAATGCAAGAAGCAGCTGAAGCTCAAGCGTCGATCGATGCGCAAAGCGATTCTCTGTCCAGCGAACCCTCGCCGAAGCGCAAAGTGAAGCGCGGCTGGATTGTTGCTGGCGTGGTTGCCGCGGTGATTGTGGTGGCAGGTGTTGGTTTCTGGGTGTGGCACGAGACGCCCGGCTTCTGCAATTCCGTTTGCCACAGCCCCATGGATTCTTACGTTGAGTCGTATTACAGCGGCGACAAGGGCATGCTGGTCACGGCGCACGCCGACGCAGACGAGAACTGCCTGAGCTGCCACGAGCCCGTTATGACCGAGCAGGTGGGCGAGGCCATGAAGTGGGTGTCCGACGATTACCCGATGACCCCCGACGGCACCAAGCTGGCGACGGGCAAGGATTTCGCAAGCGAAGAATTCTGCGCTAAGAGCGGTTGCCATAACATGGACGAAGTTGTTGCGAAGACCTGGGGTTTTGAGGGCAACGACGAGAAATTCAATCCGCACAGCAGCCATCAGGATCTAGCGCTTGAGTGCGGCGATTGCCACAAGGCTCACGAAACCAGCGTGTTGGTGTGCGAAGAGTGCCATGCCCTGAACATGCCCGAAGGATGGGAGGCCCCGAATGAAAAATAACGGACTCGACCGCCGCTCCTTCCTCAAAGGCGCTGGCATTACGGCCCTAAGCGCTGCCGCCATGGGTGCGCTGAGCGGCTGCGGCAACGGTTACCGCGTTGCCGAAAGCGAAGTTCCTGTTCGCGAAACCGCAGGTCAGGCAAGTGCTACTGGCTGGCTGGGCGAAGCTCCCGAAATCGCCGAGCGCGACATCACCGAAACGGTTGACACCGAAGTGCTGGTTGTGGGTTGCCGCACCGCTGGCCTTCCCGCGATTATTTCCGCAGCTGAGAACGGCGCAAAGGTTCTGGGCGTTGACCGCACTTCCGCCGTTGCCGCTCCGCGCGAAGACATTGGCGCCATTGACTCGAAGCTGCAGCAGGCATCGTTCGCGCAATTCCCCGAGTTCAAGATCGACAAGATGGAAGCTATGGAAGACATTGTTCGCTATGCCAACGGCTTCGTTGATTATGACCTGGTGAAAGTGTGGGCCAACGAGTCCGGCGACTTGATTGACTGGCTGACCGAAATTGTTGAACGCGACGGCCGTTTGCGAATGGACTTCGAAGGCTCCATTGGTACGCAGGGTCAGGGCGCGCGCGACAAAGCGTGGGCTACGGGTCACAGCCCGAACAAGACGGACCTGGGCAAAGAGGACAAGAACTTCAACTTTGGTGTGTCGCTTAAGGAATATGCCGAAGAAAAGGGCGCGGAATTCCGCTGGAACACCGAGCTCATCAAGCTGGAGCAGGACGAAAGTGGTCGCGTGACCGGCATTATTGCGCGCGACGTGAAGGATCGCCATTACGTTCGCATCAACGCCAACAAGGGCGTGATTTTGGCAACAGGCGGTTACGGCAATAACCTTGAGATGATGCAGGCTCGTCAGCCGTGGAACCAGGACATTCGCATTTCCATTTCGCGCAACGGCGTGGGTAGCAACTCCACGGGCGATGGCATTAAGGCTGCGCTGTGGGTAGGCGGCCAAATGGACCCGCTGGCTTGCGCGTGCACGTTCAACCGCGCGTGCGTTAAGCCTGATGAGACGGCTGGAAACGGCGTTTTGGGCCAATGGTGGTGGTTCGGCGAGCAGCCGTTCATGAAGGTCAACCTTAACGGCAAGCGTTTCTGCAACGAGTCCGGCCCCTACGATTACATGCTGCATTCCACCATCATGCAGCCGGGCCACACGTACTGCGACATCTTCGACAGCGATTACGCGGCGCAAGTCAAGCAGATGAACGAAGTGGGCTGCTGTCGTTTGTACCCGTTCGACAACGGCGCGGCGTCGAACATGGACATTAGCCTGATGCCCAAGATGTTCTTCGAGCCCCTGCTGGAGAAGGGTTATCTGCAGCAGGCCGATACGCCCGAGGAACTGGCGCAAAAGCTGAACATTCCGGTGGACAATTTCGTGGAGACGTTCAATCGTTACAACGAAATGGCCGAGGCCGGCAAGGACGAGGACTACAACAAAGAGCCGTATCGTCTGATTCCGCTGAAGACTCCGCCGTACTATGGCATCCGCACGGGTGCGTGGTTCCTGGCAACGCTCGATGGCGTGCGCATCAACACGAATATGCACCCGGTGCGCGCCGACGGCTCCGAGATCGAGGGCCTGTACATGGCCGGCGACTGCTCGGGCGGCTTCTTTAGCGTGAGCTATCCGAACCTGTTCACGGGTTTGGCGTGCGGCCGCACCATGGTGGAAGGTCGTCGCGCCGGCATGCTGGCAGCCACGGGCCAGGCGTAAGAGCTGCTGATCTAGAAAATCCCCTCTAGGCGGAAGTGAGAATTATTCTCGCTTCCGCTTTTTTCTGCCATAATGAAATACCAGCTAGAAGAAGGGACGCGATGAAAAGCGAAAACAAGCAGCACTCCGAAAAGGATGCCATTCCGCTGAGCAAGGCGCCTTCGGCTGCGGCGGTGACTTCTGGCTTGTTCACGCCGGCGTTTTGGCGCTCGTTTTTTGCGTTGTCGCTGATTCTTGCCACCATGTCGTTCATGAATGTGTCGGTGTTTCCGAATTTCGATGGCATTTTTGCCCCTGCGCGCGACCTGTCGGTGACCGCAAATGCGGTGGTTTTGATTGCCGTTGGCCTGGTGGCAACGTTTCGACCTGCACATTTGCGCGTTGATGCGTTGAATGTCGGCGGACTTGTTATGCTGCTGCTGGGTTGCTTGCTGCCGTTGTCTTTGGGGTTGGGCAGCTTGCCGCTTTTGGTTCTTTCTGCCTGCGCAACGGCCGTTGGGCGCGCGTGGGTCACTTTGACGGTGGGCATTGCGGCGTCGCACTTATCGCCACTGCAAGCTGGCGTGATGGTGTCGCTTGCGTTTGTGGTGCAGTGTGTTGCAGCGGCGTTCGCGTGGCTGCTGCCTGTATGGTTTGGCATGCTGTTTTTCCTTGTGGCGCCATTTGCCTCGTGGGCGCTTTCGTGGAAAGAAGCGCAGCCGGTCCTTCATGAGACGCAGCAGGGCGAGGCGCCGCACGATTTTTCCGTTACGCGGCCTTCGTCGTTTTTGCCGCTGGATAGCAAGTTATTTGCATGCTTGTTCCTGTTCAGCGTGGCGTTTGGCTGCTCGTTGCGATTTGGCGAGGTAGGGGGCGTGCCTTTGTCGTCGTTTACGGTAATCCTGCCCGCCGCAGTAGTTGCCGTTTGGGTTTTGCTGTCGGACAAGCGCTTCCCCACGGATTTCGTCGTGCAGATTTCAGTTCTGTTTGTGGTAGCAGGCTTTCTTGCCATGACCATTGATCTGCCTTCTTCTGAAACGGCTGCGGTGGTGTTGCTGTCGGCGAGCAATACGCTGTTTGGCATGGTCGGCTGGCTGGTGCTTATTGCGGTTGCGTCGCGCAACAGCCGCGGCGCGGTAGCGGCTTTCGCGTGGGGTCGTGGTGTTTGCAGTCTGGGGAGCACGTTGGGTGCAACGATTGGCGTGGGCGCGAACACGCTGGCAGGCATGGGAACTCCGTTATTTGGCCTGTTCACGGCGTTGTTGATTCTGCTATTCGTGGGATATGCGCTCATTGGTTTGAAGAATTTCAGCTTCCGTCAGGTTGTTGATGGCGTGACACCGGTGGAAACGGCGGTAGCCGCCGCGCCGAAAGCCACCTTCGACGAACGTTGCCATGCAATTGCCAACCAGTACGGGCTCACGCCGCGCGAGCTTGAGGTGTTCCAGATGTTGGCGCGCGGACGCGACCGCACGTATATCCAGGAGCAGCTGGTGGTTTCGCGCAACACGGTGAAAGCGCACGTCAAGCATATATATGCGAAGCTGGATATCCATTCGCACCAAGATTTGATTGATTTGGTGGAAAAGGGTTAGCGGAAGGCCGAATGAAACCATGCGCGCTTGTTGCAAGTAGTGTAGAATGTTCACAACGATTAACATTTGGGCCGCTTTGGCGTTTGTGGCTGTGCCGGTAGCGCACGATGTGTTGCAGGCGCGGGCGGTTGTATTGCAATAGGGGGAAGATTCATGGAAAAGATGTCCATGTCAATCGAGGATTACCTTGAGGCTATTGTTATGCTGGGCGGCACCACGGAACAGGCGGTGCGGTCGGTTGACGTAGCGCGCGAGTTGGACGTTTCTAAGGCATCGGTGAATAAGGCGGTTGCTACGCTTAAGACGCGCGGCATGCTTGACCAGCCGTTTTACGGCGATATCACGCTTACCGAAGAAGGCTACGAGTACGGGCAGGCAGTGCTCGAGCGCCATCATCTGCTTACGGTTTTCTTGACGGAAGTCTTAGGGATTCCAGCTGAGCGCGCCGAGGACGAGGCGTGCAAGATGGAACATGCTATTAGTGACGAGTCGTTCGAGAATTGGAAAACCTACATCAAAAAAGTGACGGGCAAATAGCGTGCGTGCTGCTTGCTCCTTGGTGTTTTCCCTGGTAAACAGCATATGCTTGCAGAAGGCGCACTAATGAGGCGTTTGGCTTATACGATTGAGCCTGCCGATGATGGTCGTCAGGTTCAGGCGATTCTGCGCGAACGTCTGCATATGGGCAGGCAGGGCATTCGTGCGGCAAAGTTTCGGGAAAACGGCATTATGCTTGATGACAAGCGCGTTTTTACGATTGATCGCGTTCGTGCAGGTCAGGTGCTGAGCATTGCGGTGGGGGATACCGACGACGCGCTGGCGGGGTCGTCGGTTGTTGCCACGCCTGGTCCGCTTGATATCGTTTTCGAAGACGATGATCTGATTGTGCTCAACAAACCCGCAGGCGTGTCAACCCACCCTGGCCCCAAACACGTTGATGACACGTTGGGCAACTTCCTCATGCATTATTTTCAGAGCACGAACCAACGATGCTTGCTGCATCCCGTGCAGCGCCTGGATTGGGGGACAAGCGGGCTTATCGTGTTCGCGAAAAATGCCCATGCGCAGGATTTTTTGCAAAAGCGCCTGCATACGGGCGATTTTTGTCGTCAGTACCTTGCGTTTTGTCAAGGTGAGTTTTCGGAAGATTCGGGTACGGTGGATGCGCCTATCGGCTGCATTGGCCACACGTGGCAAACGGCAGCTGTGCGCGAAGGTGGAAAGTCGGCACGCACTCATTATTGGGTAGAGTCCCAGTCGATTGTTGACAAATTACCCCACCTTTTGTCAACAAATTCAGTCGCGCGCGTCCGTTTGCAGTTGGAAACAGGTCGCACGCATCAGATTCGCATTCACATGAGCCATATTGGGCACCCACTTTTAGGCGATGTTGACCACGGCGGCAGCGCGGAGCTGATTGTGCGTCCGGCGCTTCATTCGGCGTTTCTGCAGGTAGAACACCCTGTTACGGGAAGGCTCATGAAGTTTGAGGCTCCTCTTCCCAGCGATCTTGCCGCCCTTGATGCGCTTTTGGCGTAGTTTGAGCCGATTGTAGCCTGGTCGGCGCGCGTGAGGGCGAGTCGGAGCGCCAGAAGAGTGTTCTTCACTGCCCTTGACGCTCTTCTGCCGCAATTCGACCTTTCTGCTGCACTGCTGTCTCACGCTGAGTAACGCTCTTTGCTTCTTTCGTGCACCCTTTGAATCCGAAAATAGGAGGAAATAGGAGGAAGTTGTATTTCCTCCTATTTTCTTGAAGTGTATGTTGGCAAAAGTAGGAGGAAATCAGGAAAAAATATAATCCCTCCTATTTTCAACGGCTGAAATTCTTTTATTTGGCCCGACGAACCCTCTTGAGGGGGTTCTATTTCTTCAAAACTGATCCCATTCATAGGAGGAAATGATAGAAAAATAAAAATTCCTCCTATATTGCTTATTCTGACAGCACAAAAGATAGGAGAATACTAAAAAATTATCGGTTTTCTCCTATTTTGTATTTAGAGAAGAGGAATCTGACTCTTCGCCAAGCAATTTTAAATTCTCATTCAAACCGTTCGTATTAATTGCCAATAAAAGAACATTCCAAATAGTAGACTATATCGTATAATTGATTCATGCAGTTATAGGTATACGTTAAGCGTGCGGCTTCTGAACTGGTGCAATCGAGCTAAAGATGCTGCAACGCGAAAAATCGCTTGGAGGAACTATGGAAAACATTACTCGTCGTTCGTTTGTTGTTGTAGCCTCTGCTGCGGTGGCGGCTGCTCTTGCTGGCTGCTCATCTTCTGGATCGGGCAGCGCATCTGCTTCGGCGGATAAAAAAGTTGACACCGATCTTGCCCAGATGAAATGGGAGGAAATTCTTGAAGAGGCCAAAGGTCAAAGGGTCGTCTTTCTTGCGTGGGGCGCTGGCGGCGCCGATGCTTACGTTCAGGCGAACTGGGAGCAGCTGACCCAAGAAGTCAAGGAAAAGTACGACATTGAGCTTGAGTGCGTTGAATACAGTGCTGCCGAGTACCAAAAGATCGATACCGATATCAAAAACGGTGGCGATCCTACGTACGATATGTTCTGGTTTACCGGCGCTATGTTTGCCAGCGCTCGCGCAGCCGATGGCGTTTTCGGCGAAAACTGGGTGAAATCCCTGCCGAACAGCCAATACCTTGATTACGACAACCCTTATGTTACGTTCGACGGTGCCGCCACAACCGACAATATGGAGGCTCCGTTCCAGGGCTGCAGCCCTTCGCTTGTTTACTCGCAAGATGCATGGAGCTCAAAGATTGCTTGGAACGCAACGGAGGGCGGTGTGAAAGGCTTGCCTCATAACTTCACTGAGCTTGCATCGTGGGTAAAGGAAAATCCCGGCAAGTTTTCCTATATGGATTTGACCGGCAACGGCGGTTTCCATGGTCAGCTGTTCGTGAAGGCCATTCTCTCCGAGCTCACCGACGATGGCAACGGCGGCTGGAAGACTATCTACGACGAAGCCGATGACGCCGCAACGCGTCGTAAGAAAATTCTTGCCCACATTGAAGAGTGGTACAAGTGGTCAACTTCTTCCGAGGCAAGTGAGGAATCGTTCAACAAGAAAGCCGCGTACGCTTGGGCTTACCTGAAGGAGCTTGCTCCGAATTTGCTGCAGGGCGACAA
This sequence comes from uncultured Eggerthellaceae bacterium, assembly GCA_934631995.1. Classification (GTDB taxonomy): domain Bacteria; phylum Actinomycetota; class Coriobacteriia; order Coriobacteriales; family Eggerthellaceae; genus CAKUOV01. The sequence continues at coordinate 26,213 of CAKTYF010000009.1, read as the reverse complement.
CGGCGCGCTTTACGTGGCAACCGCACCCGAAATGATGCAGTATGTGAAGGCGGGCGATCTGGCATGCACGTTCACTACCTGCACCTCGGTTGCATCGCGCGTGGCTGCAACACCCGATGCCTACATGGCAAATCCGGCCATTTACATGCTGGATACCTCTGTTGGCTATTGGAATTACAGCATTATTATGAAGAACTCTCCGGCAAAGGCAGCGGCAATGGTTGTTTGCAACCATATGATCAGCCCCGATTATCAGTGCGCTGCCTTCGATATCACCGGCAACGGTTACAACATTTCTGCTGATAAATTGCCCGACGACAAGAAAAAGAAGCTCGAAGAAACCATCGAGAAAATGGGCGCTCTGTCTCCTTCGGCCGAAGAGATTGAGAAGAAGAGCTACGCCGACAAGTACGGAAAGCTGACCGCTTGGATTACGTCCGGCTGGGATGTGAACGTCAATAAGGCGTAAACCGCGCGAGCTGTGCGAAGACTTGCTGCACGGGATACTCCACAAGATGCTGCCGTGTGGCAGCGCAAGGACAATCGCGTAGGTAGCGCAAACGCAACCAACCGCACCTGAAAAGCATGCGGGCTCTGCTAAAAAGCGGGGTCCGCATGCGTGGTTGATGCGCCGGCCTTGCGGGCGGCCCACTCGCGCATGACGCCATCGCCTTGGCACCTTCGCTCTTGCGGGATTATAGGAGGAAAACGTGAACTCAAAGCAGAAGCGAAAGCTGAGCCTAGCTGCTTCGTTTTTGCCGACCATTTTGCTGATGGCGGTGGGATATGTTGTGCCCATTACCACAAATGTGGCGCTTTCTTTCTGCGATGATTCTGGTGCTTTTATCGGCATAGACAATTACGTGTCGGTGCTTACCTCGTATTACTTTATCGATTCGCTTCTGTTCACGCTCAGGACCGCTCTTCTTTCCACGGCACTTGCAATGATCATTGCTGTGGTCATGGCGCTTGCGCTGCGCGAGACGTTCGTGGGGAAAAAGCTGGTAGTGCTCATGTTTCAATTCAACATGACCATCCCGCGCATGGCTGCTGCCATGATGTTCATGTTGCTGCTTTCTCAAACGGGGTTTTTAGCGCAAATCGCTCATGAACTGGGAATTATCGAGAAGGCATCGCAATTTCCCTGGCTGGTGCGCGATTCAGAGGGCGTTGGTCTTGTTGCGGCTTTCGTCTGGAAATTCTTTCCCTATATTGGCATGAGCGTGCTTGGCATCCTTCAGGGAGCAAGTCGCGAATACGAACAACAAGCGGCTGTGCTGGGTGTGGGGCCATTGCGTCGTTTTTGGCACGTGACGCTTCCGCTCATTATTCCTGCAACATCGGTTGCGAGTATCATTGTGTTCGCTGCTGCGTTCGGTGATTTTGAGATGCCTACCATCTTGGGCGGAACCACACATCGCGCGCTCTCTGTTTTCACGTATCTCAAGTACACCGACCCTGCGCTTATGAACAGGCCCGAAAGCTACGTGCTTATGATTGTCATGGCCGTGGTGCTTATGGTGGTCATTCTGACATATAGGCGTTTGACCTTGGGAAACAATGGTGATGCGAAATGAGCCGCCGCATGCGTAACGTCATTATCGCCCTTATGATTGCAGTGGTTGTGGTGCCGCTTATTCCCGTGGTGCTGTGGAGTTTTGCCGATGTTTGGCCGTTTGAGCTGGTGATTCCCGATTTTTCGCTGCGTTCTTGGTTGCGCACGTTCAGCAACGCACGGGTTCTTGTTGCGCTGCGCAATTCGCTGTGCCTGTGCGCCGGCGTTACGTTTTTGTCGCTTGCTATGAGCTTTTTCGCGGCGAAGAACCTGGGAACAAAGCGCTTCAAAGGACGCAAGCTCATTCAGTTTTTGCTGCTTGTGCCATCGTTCATGCCGCAAATCGCTATTGTTTTCGGTATGCAGCGTGTGTTTTCCCAGATAGGGCTCTACAACAATGTAGCAGGAGTTGTGGTGGCGCTTCTTGTTTTCTATGTGCCGTACTGCACGCTTTTACTTTCCGCCGTGTTCGAAGGCTACGACACCGCCTACGAAGATCAGGCGCGCACGTTGGGTGCCCGCCCTTTGACGGTGCTTTTCCGCGTGACGCTTCCCGCCGTTCGCAGCGGGATCATTGTGACCTCGATCTTTTGCTTCATTGGCGTTTGGGCGGCATACTTGGTGGTAAGCGTTGTGGCACCCCCGGGCTTCCAAACCATGTCGCTTCTGGCGTTCCCCATGATTTCGTCGGCCTCGAACGGCTATGCGCTTACCGCATGCGTAACGTTACTCTACATTGCGCCGATTGTGGCTATACTGGTGGTATTCAGTGGTCTTTTGGCGAATGACAAGGTCAAGAAGGCGGCAACGGGCCAGGTGGGCTTGGCAGACCAAGCTACAGAAGAAGCGCGCATCTCTAACACAGGGGGCATTGTATGAGTCTTCTTGAGATACGAAATATCCAAAAAAGCTACGTTCCAGGCGAGCCTGTTATTCGCGGCGTTGACCTGGAGGTAAACCAGGGCGAAATAATTGTGCTGTTGGGATCGAGCGGCTGCGGAAAAACAACGCTGTTGAAAACAATCGCGGGTCTGGAAGAGCAAGATGCCGGCACCATTGTTATCGACGGCGCTGATATGGCGGGCGTGCGCACGGAAAAGCGTCCCATTGCCATGGTATTCCAAAAGTCGCTTCTGTTTCGCAATATGACGGTGGAGCAGAACATCAATTTTGCTCCGCGCGTGAATCGCACCATGTCAAAGGCTGAATATCAAAAGCGCACCAACGAATTGCTTGAACTTATTGATATGCCCGGCATGGGAAAGAAACGTGCAACCGAGCTTTCGGGCGGTCAAGAGCAGCGGGTGAGTTTGGCGCGCGCCCTTATGACGCAGCCGAAGGTGCTGCTTTTAGATGAGCCGCTCAGCGCGCTTGATGCGAAGCTTCGCGTTTCCATGCGACAGCACATCCGCCGTTTGAATCGCGAGACGGGCACGACCATGGTGTTTGTTACGCACGACCAGCAAGAGGCGGTGGAAATGGCCAGCCGCATTGCGCTCATGCATAACGGTCGTATTCTTCAATATGCGCCGCCCCAAGAGTTCTACACGCATCCGGCGAGTTACGAAGTGGCCGAGTTCTTCAACTGGAAAAACTACGTGCCTGCCACGAAAGTTGGCTCGCGCGTGCGGTGCGCTTTGGGGGAGTTTTCTTTTCCTGCATCTGCGCTGCCTGATGGGCCGTGTGTGCTCTGCGTTCGCCCCGAGGCAGCGCGTATTGTACGCGAAGGAGAAGGTGCCGACTCCGGTTGTAATGCAGCCCCCGTTTTGGAGGGCGCGGTGCATGATGTTGTTCCGTTGGGACCCTTGAGTAGCGTGAGCGTGCGTGTTTGCGGCGTTGATTTGGAGCTTTCAGTGCGATCAACCGATGTCGCCCAAGCAGGGGAGTTCTTACGATTCACGCTTGATTCCCAGATGATTTGGCCAGTAGCCATGCCTGAAGGGGTGCGTTTCGAAGGCATGGAGACCAAGATAGAAACACCTGAAGCGGCAGAAGAGACGCCGGCGCTTGAAACGTTGGCGCGCACGACTTCGCCAGGAACATCGTTTGCAATCGCGTCATCCGAATAAGTGGTTCAAGAAATGCGAAAGAGAGGAGCATTTCAATGAAAGCATTTACTAAAGAAGAAGTGGTACTTATCGACATTGTTGAGAAAGGCTTGGAAGGCAACGGTCTGACTGACGAGGATATGGTGGCGCTGTACAGCGTTGACCCTTATTCGCGCGTGGCGGCTTATATTCGCTGGGCGGGCGGCCAGTACCAGAAAGAACTGTGTAACGGTAAAGCCGAAATTCACGGTCAAATTGGGCTCAACGGCACGCCTTGTCCCAAGAATTGCAAGTTCTGCACGTTTGCTATTTGCAATAATTTGCGCCACGGTAAGCTGGAAACGCCGCTGGAAGATGTTGTTGAGTACGCAAAAATGTACGTAGAGGAAGGCGCAAATGCTGTTTTGCTGCTGGCAACCGCTTCGTATCAGTTTGAGCGCGTTCTTGAAAACGCTCAGGCCGTGCGCGAAGTTATCCCTGATGATATGCCGCTTTTGGTGAACATCGAAGACATTGATCTTGCGCGTGCGAAGCGCTTGAAGACGGTTGGTGTCAATGGTGCGTACCATGCGGTGCGCATGCGTGAAGGCGTTGACACGGGCATTCCGGAGTCCGATCGCTTGGCAACGTTTAAGGCGCTGCACGATGCGGGCTTGAGTCTTTCCACGTGCGTGGAGCCCGTTGGTCCCGAGCATACGCCGCAGGAGCTGGCGTACTACACGCGTATCGCCATTGAAAGCGGCGCGAATTCTGCAGGCGTTGGTCGTCGTGTGACGGTTCCGGGCACGCTGGTTGACAATCGCGGCATGATTGACGACATCGAAAACGCGCGCAACGTTGCCATCTATCGTCTTGCTGCGGGGCCAAAACCCATGCTGAACTGCGCAATGGCAACGTCGCTTTCAGGCGCTGCGGGCGCGAATCTTGCTTGGGCGGAAGTAGGTACGAATCCGCGCGACGTGAAGGAGCGCACCGAAAAAGGTGGACGCGGAACGAATATCAGCCTGAATCGCCGGTTGTTCCAGGCGGCGGGATACGAAGTTTTGGAAGGGCCTTCGCAGGGCTGGATTTTGTAGGGCGCGGCAGTAAGTTCCGTGGCTGCTCGTGCGTGAGGGCGCAGAGCTTCGTCGATTTTCCGGGCGCTTGCGTGCTTGCATGCCTTCGCTTTCTTGGTGCCATGCATTCTTGAGGATTGAACTATGGGATATGCCATTACATACGCCGATACCGCAGATGAGCAGGTGAAAACCCTTGTCGATGCGGCATGTAAAGGAGTTCGGCTGACTGCCGAACAGCTTGTAACATTGCTGGACGTTGCCGAAGGTACGCCTACGGCTGAGTATGTGCGCGAAAAGGCCGATGGCTTGTCCCGCGCGGCGTGCAAAGGACGTGGTTTCATCCATGCGCAAATCGGGCTCGATCGCCTTCCGTGTCCTGAAAATTGTCGGTTTTGCCTGTTCGCTGCGTGTAACAAACGGGCAGAAGACGGCGGTCCGTTTCTTGTTGATCTCGACGATGTGGTTCATGCAGCGAAGCTTTTTGCTGCGGGTGGCGCACATCTGATCTCGCTCATGGCAACAGCTTCGTATCCATTTGCCCAGCTTGAAAAAGCGATACGTTTAGCTCACGAAGCTGCTCCGAATGTCGCTCTTATGGTTAACGCTGCAGATATGGATATTGACCAGGCAAAACGTTTGCGTGAAGTGGGTGCTTCGGTGGCATATCACGCGTTACGGTTGCGCGAAGGTGAGATCACCGATATCAAACCCGAAGCGCGTAAAGCAACCATGCGCGCCATTCGGGATGCTGGTTTGCAGCTTATGACGGGCGTCGAGCCTCTTTTCATCCAGGCAACAAGCGCTGAAATTGCCCAGGTCATGTGTCAGATTCGCGATTTTTCTCCGTACTGCACGGGTGTGTGCAAGCTCACAAAAAGCGACCACGCGAACTGTTCGCTGTCTTCGGCAAGTCTCGAGCGCGTGCGTTACGTTGCGTGCGTTCTTCGCTTGGCCGTGGGGCTTTCGGTTCCCGTGGGGTGTGCTGGTGCTGTTGCCTGGGTTGATGCGGGCTGCGACCCACGTGGGCGCGGCTATGCGACAAACGATGAGACGCTTCGCAAAAAACTTGTCCAGGTGCGACAAGATTTGGAACGGGCGGGCTGGGTTGTGCCTGATAAAATGCCTGATGATGTTTGGGTTTGATGAGAACGCTTCGGCGATTTGCTTTAAGATGGTTCAGCAGGAAGGCGGCGTTGGGACCAACGGAAGCTCCCGATAAAGCAAAAGTCCTGGATGGCGGAAGGAAAACAATGGAGCTAACACGATTTATAGATGCGAATTCGTTTAAGACGCAGCCATTTGTGCCAAGCGAAGAAGAGTCCGATCAAGCAAACACGCGGGCGCTAGAAGCGGGCATTTCGGGCATTGCGAGTCTTGCAGGTACCGCCGATGCAACAAGAGCATTGGGAGCAAAGTGCGCCGAAGGTGGCATAAGCGTTGTTATTGTGGCTAATTCGTCCTCCACTGAGCCGGTGAAAATTCCCATGGAAGATCCCGCGGAATTCTTCGTTGCAAAGCCCGCCCGCGAAGACGAGCCGACCATTCGACCGCTGCAATTGCAAGAAAACGGCGAACCGCTCATTGCTGCGCCTTTGCGATTGTGTGCAAAAATGGGTGTGCCTTCTGTTACGGTGATTCTTCCTGAGTCGGGCGAGCACGCTCAAGCCGTTAAAGATGCCGCAGAACAAACGTTATCCCAGCTAGATGGTATAACAGCTGAGTTTGTATCCCTACGTGAAGTGCCCGGCAATGTAGAGATATTCGATTTCGATGCGTCGCTGTTGACCGCGCTTCTTGATGCGGCGGAGGCGGTTGATTCTCGCATGGTGCTGGCACTTGATGCTTGCGCGCCGCGCATTCAGCCGCGCCACCTTGCGCAGCTTTTTGATGACTTGAAGCGAGAACCCGAGTCCGAGATTGTGACCTCGTGGAGTGCGTGGGCGCGTCATTACCCGTTCCTTTTTTCCGTTGCGTTTCTGAAGAAGCTGCGTGCCGTTGGATGGAGTTATACCGCACGTGCTCAGCGCGAAAGTGCTGATGAGGGTGCTGTTTCTTGTAAAGATTCCCAGAAGCCAGAGGACTTTCCCTGCGCATTTCCCGTGACACCGCTCCTTGATGCACGCGTGAGAGACAGCGTGTTTGGCGAAGAGCGCTTGGATGTTTCTTCTCCCACTCCCGCCCCGTTTACGGAGTTCGTCGCAGAGGCGCAGCTCTCGGCGCTTGAGGCGGTCGCATTGTCGCGAAAGCAGGAACTTTGCGAGAGCGACGAGGAGCGTGCGGCGTTAACGGAGTCGCTGACTGAAGCCGATAAGCGTTTGCTCAATGCTGCCAATATGGTGCGCGGTTTCGCGAAAGAACTGGCTGGTCAAGCATACAGAGAAGAGGATGCGTGCGAAGGTGGCGGGACCCGCAAAGATGACTTTCTGCGCGAAGGCGCTTCTGGCGACCGAGAAGACTTTGCCGCTGACCTTGCCTGGGCGGCAAAATGGGGAGCACGCAATAAGAACGATTTCCCGCTGTTCGCGCAGCGTTCTTGTCAGGGTTCCTTGGCATATCTAGACACTGCGGCAACATCGCAGCGCTGTTATCAGGCAATTCATGCCGAACACGAGTTTGAGCAGAGCGAAAACGCGAATGTATATCGCGGATCGTACAATCTTTCCATGCAAGCAACGTTTCATATGAACGATGCGCGCGCCGTGCTTGAATCGTGGATCAATGCCGATCGTCGTCAGACGGTGCTCACGGCAAACACCACGGCTTCGCTGAATTTGGTTGCACAGGCGTGGGGCGAGCGAAACATTGGAGAAGGGGACTTGATTGTTGTTCCTTTCTGCGAACATCATTCGAATTTGCTGCCGTGGATGCTTTTGGCAAATCGCAAGCATGCGCGCATCGGCTATCTTCCGGTTCTTCCGAATGGCGAGCTTGACCTGGAAGTATATCGGGAGCTCTTGATGCAAAAGCCCAAGTTGGTGTGCGTTGCGCACATTGGTAATGTTTTGGGCGTTACGAATCCCGTAAAAGAGATGGCGCAGGAGGCGCACCAGGTGGGCGCACGGTTCGTGCTTGATGCGGCGCAGTCGTTTCCCCATATGAAACTTGATGTGAAGGAGCTCGGTGCCGATTTCGTGGCGTTTTCTGCGCATAAAGCATACGGCCCCAACGGTATTGGCGGATTGTGGATATCCCCTGATGCAGTGCAAGAAATGGAGCCACTGGCGGGCGGTGGCGGTACGGTGAGCCACGTTGGTCTTGATTCCTATTATTGGCGAGCAGGTGCTATTCAGTACGAGGCGGGCACGCCGCCGCTGTCGCAGCTGTTCGGTTTTGCGGCCGCAGTGGAGTATTTGGACACCTTAGGCATGGAGCGAGTTGAACGGCATAGCAGGATTTTGACACAGCTCCTTATGGGCTTGTGCCAAAATCTCGGGTTTGTGCGTGTGTGGGGGCATCACGATACGAAAGATTCGCAGACGGGTCTGGTAAGCATGTCTGTTGCGGGCGTTAACTCTTCGGCTGCGGGCGCCATGCTTGGCAAGATGGGCGTGGCGGTACGCTCGGGTGCTCACTGCGCACATCCACTTGCGGCATCGATGGGGCTTTCGGGCACGATTCGCGTGAGCTTTGGCGTGTACAACACGCCCGATGACGTGCTTGCCGCTTGTGCCGCGTTGATGATTGCTCATGATTTGGGGCAGCAGGAAAAGTAGCAGAAGCGGGAAGACTCGATTGAGGAGGCAATGAAGAATATGCAGCTATCATCGGTTTCGGAACATTATGCGCAGGTTGCCCAGCAGGTTGCTGCTACTTTTGGGAAGGACGCCCCGCTTGGTACTTCCTCGTGTTGCGAACCGGCGCTTTCCGCAGGTGAAGCAGCATTCCTTTATGTGCGAGATGCCCTTTCAGACCTGCCTGAGTCTGCTCTGGCAGCAAGTCGCGGCTGCGGAGACCCTGTTGCAAAAGCGTTGCTGCAACCAGGAGAGCGCGTGCTTGATTTAGGAAGCGGTGGCGGTATTGATGCGATTATTGCATCACGCCTGGTAGGTGAGGGCGGCCATGTGTACGGAGTGGACATGACGCCTGCCATGATCGAGCTCGCGTCGGCAAATGCGGCTGCTGTTGGCACGCATAATATCGAGTTTGTTCAAGGAAACATTGAAGAACTTCCTCTTTCCGATGCTTGCGTGGATGTTGTTTTGTCGAATTGCGTCATTAACTTTGCCAAGAAAAAGCAGCAAGTTATGAGCGAAGCGTATCGCGTTTTAGCGCCGGGTGGGCGTTTTGTGGTGAGCGATATTGTGCTCTACGGTGCGCTTCCGAGCGAAAAATATGCTCAGCCGCTTGAGCGAATCACGGGATGCACGAATGGTATTGAGCTTGCCGATACGTATCGCCAACATTTACTTAATGCGGGGTTTCCCCAGGTAGAGATTGAGTCAAAGACGCTTTATACGCTCGACGTGCTGCGCGAAAAGGCTCAGCGTAAAAACCGCATGGCTTTCTTTAAGGCGCTGGAGAATAATCCCGATCTTGATGCGTTAAGCGGAAGTGTGATTATTACGGCAGTAAAGTAGCTTTGTGGGGTGGACTGCCTTATTGGTCATTTTTGCGAGCATCTTCGCGGGCGGCGGTAAGGATGATGCCCTGCAAGATATCCGATTCGCTTGCGACAAACGCATTCGTGCCGGCAGCGCGCAAAACTTCCTGCTGGATGATAAGCCCGGCGTTGATGACGCTCGCGCGTTCGGGCTGCAAGCCCACGCGATGCATTCTTTGGTCGAGTGTCTTGTCTGATAGTTCAGAAAACACCTGGTCGAGTTGCTGTTTTGTTACGGTGTAACCATGAACGCGCTCGGAATCGTATACTTCCATGCGTTCTATCATGGAAACGATGCTTGTGGCTGTGCCCGCAACCGACACAACATGTGCCGCGTGAAAACCTTGCTGTTGCATGTTCTGGAAATACGGTTCAAAGGCATCGCGCACCCATTGGCGGCTTTCTTGAACTTGAGTGCTGTCAAGCGGGTCGCAGGTAAGGAAGCGCTCCGTCATACGGCGACATCCAATGTTGAATGAGTGCGCAAAATCAGGCTTCTGACCTGCGATTCCTGCGATAATCTCCGTAGATCCGCCACCGATATCGGTCACAATGATAGGTTGTCCCGTGAAGTCCATCGAAGCGCCCATGAAGCTTAGGGCTGCTTCTTTCTCGCCGGGGATAACAGAAAGCGTGACGCCCATTTCCGCTAATCCCGCGGCAAATTCATCGGCGTTGTGCGCATCGCGGGCAGCGGACGTTGCCATGGCGATGATGCGCATGCTGCTTGCGCCGCCTCCGGTTGCGTTTTCGTTGGTTGTTGCTCCGGCGCTGGCGTTTTCGTCAGCCGCATGGGCGCTATCGGGCGATTCGCCGTTTGAGCAGGTGTTTTCGTAATGAGCGATAATATCAAAAAACCCGCGCACGGCGCAAAAGACGCGTTCCATTGCTTCGGGTTTAAGAACACCGGTGGCATCCACATCTTCGCCAAGATTTGTGATAATGGCGCGCCTTGCCAAGGGTCGCACGCTGCGCCCGTCTGTTTCCCCAACAAGAAGACGGCACGTTACCGTTCCAATGTCGATTGCGGCATAGCGCGCGGGTTTTACCTGGTTATCGGTATTGTCACAGGGGTTGTTCAGGGAGCGGGCCATGCGCTATTCAACTCCGAACAAGGGGTCAAGAATCACGGAATACCACGTTTCGGGAGCAGACACGCTTCCCCGCTTGATGTAGAGATTCGTGTCGGCCATGGTGCCGTCGTCGGGCAACCCGTAGACCAAAACGGAATGCTCGCCCTCGTTCACCCAGCCGTACTTTTCGTGCGCCATTTCCTCGATGCCGGTTTCAGACTGCAGGTAATCGCGCGTAGCGGCAAGATCGGCGTTGCGGTCGGTTACCGCTTGATATTCCGCATTCACCTTGTCCAAATGGCGCATTTCGGTGTAATACTGCTTTGCCGCCGGGTACATGAACATACCGGCAATCACCAGGCATGCGGCAATGGAAAGCGCGGCTACGCGACGGCGCGTGCCGAAGAGCGCACCGGTGATTTTCGAGAACAGATTTCCCGATGTACCCTGTTTTTGCGCCCGTCCGGATTTACCATCCGCGGAGAAGCCGCTTGTTTGCGCGTGCAAACCCGCCTTTTTGGCAGCGGAATCTCCCAAGAAACGGCTGGTCACAGCATTGCTTACGCCACTTGCTGCACTTGCGATCCAGCCCAGGATGCCAGCGTTTTCCTGGCTCGCTGCGTGAGCTGCGCGATAGCCGCCTTGGCGTGGGCTTGACGCATTAGGCTGCATACGTTGGGCGCGCCGCTGAGAAGGTCCCATTTCTCCCTTGTATACTGCCGCACGCGGACCCGCATTTGTGACGGCAGCTGAAGAGGCATCGCCAAATTGACGGTCGTATGCTCTGCCGGCTTTTTCTTTCGCCCGCTTTTGCTTTTTATCGGAAAGCTTTTGCAGGAACGTCTTATTTTTCTTCGAAGCTTCGCCGCCTTGAGCATCGGTGTCGTCTGCCTGCTCTTCTTCGGAAAGGAATTCGTCGTAAGAGAGAATGGCGGAGCGCGGCGAACTTTGCGTGCGTGTTGCGCGCACGTCACGAGACGAACGGTCGCGCGTGTCAGAGGCGCCAAGATCGCCGAAGTCACCGAAGCTATCAAACGCGTCGAAGTCGTCGAATGCGAAGCGATTGTTGCGCGCCGCACGCGAAGCGCGGCTGTCTGACGTGCGGTTTTCATAGAGCGCACGTTCACCGCGGCTGCTGCTCATGCTGCGATTAGCACGGACGCTTCCTGCGCTGCCGCTTCGGGCGCTGATTTCAGCGCGTGCACTGCGACTGCGTTCGGCAGAGCTGTTTCTGCTGCTCGAGCGCGTGGTTCTGCCAGTACTTGCGCTGCTGATATCGTCAAAGCCGCCAAAAGAGCGGCTGCTTTGTGCGGGATACGCATAATCCGATAGGGATACAGAAGGCATGCGATTCGGTTCGTAAGCGAAATTATTCTCTTGGCTGCCTTGCTGGCTCCAACGGTCAAAAGACCCTGCTTGATATGAGTTGCTGTAAACGCGATTGCTCTGTTTTCCCTGGTAGGCCTGGCTGTTCCGACGATTATCGCGAGAGGCGACCTTTCCGTTTTCGCGCACAGAAGCAGAGCCACGCGCTGCGCTGCCCCGTTTTGCATCGTCAAAAGACAGAATGTTCGCTTGTCGTGCCAAGGAAAAAGCTCCTTTTTTGCATTTTGCTTCGTTTTTGGTGTGTGTAATGCAAGAGCCTTACTAGCATAGCACACGAGTCCGTTGCAATGGTGCGCGCTGCGGCGAAATCCATTCTTTTCTCCCTATTCTAGAAACGCGTGAGACAAGCGCACTTTATTTGATAAAATGCCCTGTGGCTATAAGTGGGAGCGTGGCGGAATGGCAGACGCAGCGGACTTAAAATCCGCCGCCGCAAGGCGTGAGGGTTCGAGCCCCTCCGCTCCTACCAGGTTTAAAAATTGGAAAGAAGACAACGGAACCATTGGAAAGGGCTTTCCTTCGGGGGCTCGAACCGATGAGGTGGAATTCCGTCAAGAAAACGTGCCGGTGGCACGTTTTTAGGAATTCGCCCGACCGAGCTTGCGAGGGAGGGGTCGGTCTTTGCCGAAGGCAAAGCCGGAGCCCCTCCGCTCCTACCAGGTTTGAAAATGGGAACCCACTTCCTCTTCGTCTTTTTGTTTTGCCCGCAACGAAGTCTTCGTAGGTCGCGACTTTTTCGAGATGAGCATAATATGAGCACCGATATCAACGATCTTATTTCTTTGAACGATAATCCTCCTGCCGATTTTCAGGAGTACCTTGATCAATACGCGGGTGTCATTGGCGATTTGGTGAATCGCTACATTCCGCATGGCGATCACCCCGACATGGACCGTTACCTGTACGGGCCGCTAATGAAGTACAGCAAGAACGGCGGAAAGCGTCATCGTCCGCTTATTGCTTTGGCGGGTTGTCTGGTTGTTGGTGGCGACATGAATAAGGCTATCAGTTCCGCGGCGGCCATCGAGCACTTCCACACCGCTGCGTTGATCCACGACGACATTGCCGACGAGGCCGAGTTGCGTCGCGGCGAGCCGTGTCTGCATTTGAGCGAAGGCTTGGGTCTTGCCTTGAACATGGGCGATCTGGGACTTTCCCTGGTCAACGGCACGGTAATCAATGATCCTGCGCTTGACGATGCCGTGAAAGTGCGTGTTGTGACCGAGCTTATTGAAATGACGCGCCGCACTATTGAGGGCCAGGCAATGGATATTGGTTGGGCGCGCGACGCTCGCTATGACATTACGCCCGAAGATTATCTGATTATGGCAACGCACAAGACCGCCCATTACAGCGGTGCGGTTCCGCTGGCTGTTGGCGCCATTGTTGGCGGCGGCACGGAGGCGCAAATTGAAGGTCTGCGCAACTTTGGCCTGGACACGGGCTTGGCCTTCCAGATTCAAGATGACCTGCTGAACCTTATCGGCGAAGAAGAGTCCACCAAGAAAGACTTCCGCAGCGACATCACTGAAGGAAAGCGCACGTTGGTTGTGGTGCACGCGCTGCATCACGGCACCGAGCAGCAGCGCGCCCGCCTGGTTGAGATCCTGTCCAACAAAGAGAAGGACTCGGATGTTCTTGCAGAAGCGGTGGGCATCATGCAGGAAGCGGGCAGTATTGAGTACGCGCGAAATTATGCGCAGAACCTGACGAGCATTTCCAAGAATAGGCTTCTGGGCGTAGTTGATCCCAGCCCCGCTCGTGATCTGCTTGTTTCCATGGCCGACTGGTTTGTGAATCGTTTGGACTAATGTTATGGAAACCGTTCGTTTGCAACATACAGGAGCAGCTGTCGAGGACGTTCAGCAGCGTTTGGTGCTGGCTGGTTTTCTGACTGATGCCGACGTTGATGGCGTCTATGGCGAGAAAACCGCTGCTGCGGTGAGTTCGTTTTGCCTTGCGCACGGCTTGCCGGCAACGGGTGAGGTCGATGAGAAAACGTGGTCTGCCCTGGTAGATGCATCGTATTCCATGGGCGATCGCACGTTGTATCTGCGCATGCCGTTCTTCCATGGCAATGATGTGCGTCAACTGCAGCGTGCGTTGGGCGCATTGGGCTTCGCTTGCAATGACGATGGCATTTTCGGCGCGTATACCGAAGCCGCGCTGCGCAAGTTCCAGCTGAACTTGGCGCTGTACGGCGATGGCATTGCGGGTGCGCAAACCTTCCGCGCTATTCGCAACCTGCGCCATTCCTGGGAAGGCAAGCCTGCTGCGGTTCCCGGTGCTCATCTGGGATTTTCTCGCGCGGCCGATGTTCTGGGCGAACACATGCTGTGTCTTTTCGGCACCTCGAAATTCACCCGCAGCGTGGCAAGCCGCATGTCGAACCTTGCACTGGCAACGAATCCGAATTCGCACATGGTAAGCGCCGATTCGCTGTTGGTGGCTCCCGACCAGAACATGTGCTTCGTGCACCTTGTTTTGCCTGGTGAAGAGCGTCCTGCACAGCAAAAAGCCGTTCCTGTGGTTCAAATGGACGATGAAGAGGGCAGCTTGGCTCTGCGTATTGAGAACGCGCTGAACGCCGTAAAGGGCGATTCGCCGCGCCGCATTGCCATTCAGGTGCCCGGTGAAGCATGGGAGGATGCAGGTGAGGCGCGCGCTGCGCAGCATTATGCGGTCACGTTGCTTGATGCTTTGTGCGTTGCGCTTTCCAACGAATAAGCCAGCAACAAAGTTCAGCGAATAAAAACTAACGAATAAAGCAGCTCCGTTCGCATTCCGTTCGCTTTCCGCTCAAAAAGAGGCATCAGTTCTGCCGAAGAGGCAAGATGTTGCCTATATGTTTGTTTCCGCGGGTGCTTCCGCGCGTCTTTCACGCGTATAATGGAGGCATTAAAATGCGCGCTGCGCGTATGGTGCCTGTGCGCTACCCCCCATCGAACAAGGAGGCTGCTTTATGGAAACCGAAAATCCTATGGAAGTTGAAGCACAAGTCGTTCAAGATGCGCCCGCTGCGCCCGCAGTAGAGAACACCATTACCGAATGGCAGCCTGACAAGGGGCTTATCCAGGTCAAGTCCACCGATGGCACATCGCTGGCGGACATCAAGCTCACTCCCGAAGAGCTGGCGCTCATTGATCAGCGCGCCGCCGACATCGACCTTACTGATAGCAACGTTATTGTCGAATTCGGCTCAAGCAGCCAAAAGAACATCGCGGACTTCTCCGATCACGCGCTTGAAAACGTCAAGACCAAGGATCTGGGCGAAGTGGGCGGCATGATTTCCACGCTGGTCACCGAGCTCAAGGGCTTCGACATCAAGGGCGAGGAAAAGGGCGGTTTCTTCGGTCTGTTCAAGAAGGCTCCGGCGACCATCGAGCGCATGAAGGCCAATTACGCCAAGGCAGAGGCAAATGTTGACAAGGTGTGCAACCAGCTTCAGGCGCACCAGAATCAGCTGAGCAAGGATATCGTGCTGCTCGACCACATGTATGATGCGAACCTGGATTACTACAAAGAGCTCACTATTTACATTTTGGCTGGCAAGAAGCGCCTTGAGGAAGAGCGTGCCGGCAAGCTGGTTGAGCTAAAGGCCGAGGCTGACCGCACCGGTGCCGTGGAAGACGCCCAGCGCGCCAACGATTATGCGGGTCTGCTCGACCGCTTCGAGAAGAAGATCTTCGACCTGGAACTCACGCGCGCCATTAGCATTCAGATGGCTCCGCAGATTCGTTTGATTCAGAGCAGTGACATTGTGATGGTGGAAAAGATTCAGACCACTTTGGTGAACACCATTCCGCTGTGGAAGAACCAGATGGTTTTGGCGCTGGGCGTGGAAGACATGCGCCAGGCCACGGAAGCAACGCGCGCCGTTTCCGATATGACCAACGAGCTTCTGAAGAAGAACGCCGAAACGCTGAAGCAGGGTACCATTGCCGTTGCCGAAGAGTCCGAGCGCAGCATTATTGAGGTGGAAACCATCCAGGAGACGAACCAGAAGCTCATCGAAACGCTTGAAGAAGTGCTGCGTATCTCTGCGGAAGGCCGTCAGAAGCGCGCCGATGCAGAATCTTCTTTGGGCCAGATCGAAGACGATTTGCGCGCAAAGCTTCTTGAGATTAAGGCATAGTGCCTGATAACAAGGGTAAATAGTAAATGTGCATAAGAGCCGCGGCCGATGTGTTGGCGGCGGCTCTTTACCATGATTGCATTGAACGGAAAACGAATAGCAGGAGTTTTCATGGGGCTGATTCTTAGTTTGGTTGTGGCTCTTGTCGCAGTAGCGGGGCTTTCGGCTGGCGCTATTGCGCTGGGTCGTGCGGGGTCGAACGCTGAAAGGCGACGGCGCTTGCTTACGAGTGGCATAACATCCGAGCAAGACACCAAACTGCGTCAGGCGGAGCGCAGCCTGAGTCAATCACGCCTGCAACTTCATGGATTGCGGGATGCGCAACTCAGAAACGATGCCACGGAGGCTATCGAGAAGGCACAAAAACTTATTGACGCCATGCGCAGCCAGCCTGAAGAGATTCGTCGCAACAATCAGTTCTTTGCGTATTACGTGCCCACGCTTGATATTGTGTTGAAGAAGTATTCGGCGCTTGAGAACAGCAACACACTTGAGGGCGACGATCTTCTGCAGAAGACCAAGGGACATATGCAGGATATGGCGCATGCGTTCGATTTGATGTATGACAACATGTATAAAGATGAAGCGCTTGATTTGGATGTGGAAATTGAAGCTATGAAGATGTCGCTTAAGCGTGAAGGGCTTTCTTAGCTGGGTTTTCCGTTTAATTGCATTGCTTGAAGTGGTAGGGGTCTCTCGCGATTTGCGAAAGGCCCCTTTTGCGTAGGCGACCTGCGTGGTTCGCGCGGGTCAGAACTTGCGCGAACCTTCCAGTGTGACATTGAGCGCTTTTGCGTACCGCACGGCTTGCGCGCCCTGCGCCCTGCACTTTATTTCCAGGAGAAGTTGTCCGCACCGGCGGCAAGCTCGAAATCATGTTTGACGATTCCCAGGTCGATTGTTGAGCAGGGCCCGCCTTTCGACACGGCGCTTACGGTTTCCCCGTCGTCTTCCAGCGTGAAGTAGAAGCTTTGTTGATTGATGGCGGTTGGTGCAAGGCAGGCCGCTTTCATGCCGCGTTTGAACCACGTGGGTGATGATTCGGATATATTCGAAAGGTCTTCCGCGGAGCGTGTTTTGCGTGATTTGCCAGGCGTTTCGCCCTTTCCTAACGAAATAACAATGCAGAGCTTTTGACCTTCGGGAATCATCTTGCGCACCACGCGTTTAGAAAATGTCAAAGCAACCCAGCAGGTGTTCAGCCCCATTTCTTGCGCAAGCAGAACAAGCTCTTCACCGTAATACCCGCATTTTTCTTCCAAGTCGGCTGAATCCGGCCCCGCTAGCACAAGGTAATTGCTCACGCCGGTGAAATGTCCATAACGGGCTGCAAAATTACTGAATGCTTTCGGCTCGTCCGTTACCAGGAAAATGTTCAAACCGCTTTCTTCGTTGCAGGCATCAATGCATGCTTGCAACTTCTCTAACTGGGGTTTTGTGATTGCCTCGGGTGTGTAGTTTCGTACAGAATGACGTGCTTCCATAAGATGAAGTATGTCGTTTGTCTGGTCGAAAAAATGTTTCATAGTGTGCCTTTCAGATGGTGATGGCGTGACAGCAAGCGCTTTGCGATGCACGCAATTTTGAACAATTTGTGGCAAACGTCACTTTTTATCCGTTTGCGATTGTTCTTTTCCTAAAACAGAACAATTAGCGTTACTATAGCGCTACTGTTTGCGGGTTGAATAAATGTTGGCTCGCATTACGACTTGCTTATTGTATCGCTGGCATTCGTCGTTTCCCGCGCGCAGGGCAGTTTTGCGCAGGATTTACTAGACGCGACGGACCGATTTTCAAGGGAGTGCCCATGGATAATGCAATTTCTGCCGTAACAAACGTAATGAAAAAGGCGTGCATCGTGTGCGTTCTTGTTGCCGCCTTAGCAGGGCTAACTGCGGCGATTGCTCCGCAGCGCGCTTACGCCGATTCCCCCACGTATACGATGTCGGTTGTGGCGGGCGAAGACGCTCCGAGCTCTGTTGCCCCTGGTGATACGTTTACGGTGTCGCTGGAGCTACAAAATAACGGAAGCAGCCAGTACACCATGTACGCTATGTCGGCTACGGTGCGCTACAACACTGGCATGCTTGACGTGGCGTCGTTGGACACGAATAACAGCATTGATGTTTACACGAAAGATGCTGGCGATGGCTGGACCGATGCCGTGTTGAACTTCAAGTCCCCCACGCTTAAGGGTGTGACCTGGGATAACGGTACGCCGTTGATGAATATTACGTTTGTGGCGCGTGAACAGGGCTCAACCTTTATGGAGATTCGCCGCGTGAACATCTCTAATTCCACGGGTATGGGAAGCTACGCCTGCACTTGCAACGATGCAGTGATTACTGTCTCCACCGCATCGGATGCTGCGGCTCCTGTCGAGCCGTCCACGGGCGAATCGGTTGGAACAACGGCGGGTGTGGAAGCTCCCGAAGCCGATCCCTCTACGTTGGAAGGTGTTGATACCTCCGACGAAATGACGGATGAGGAAAAAGCCGAGTACGAGGCCACCCGCAATGGCGAGCTGGCGTCGGGCTCAGCTTCGGCATCGGGCGACAAGGCTTCTGTTAATGCCTCGAAAGACGGAAAGGCAGCGGATGGTCAGACGCCTGTTGTGCTGTATGTGCTGATAGGCGCGTTGGCTATTGCTGTTATTGCTCTTATCGCGGGCGTTATTGTGCACAAGCGCCGCAAGCAGGCAAAGGGGCAGAGCGACCAGGCGACCCCGAAAGAATAGCGCATAGTTTAAGATCGTCTGAACTGAAACGCCGGCAGCTGTTGGAGCTGTCGGCGTTTTTCATGGGCTGGGAACGAACGGTAGAGCCGCGCCGCGTTGCGCAGGCTTTCTCGTGCGGGTCGAGGGCGGTTCGAAGGGGTGCGGGCTTGCGGATGCGGTCCTGCGCCGACTGCATCCGCAAATGCGCCGCCTACGCTTCTTCTTTCGCGAACGTATCGGGGCGAGCAAGCGCCTCTTGTTGTCGGAGCTGCGCAAGCTTCAGGCCGTTTTTCACGAACTCGGTGCCATAAGCGTGACGTACCGTGTGCGTGTAGCGCTCGTGGATGGCGTCGGTGAACTTCCCGCGCTGAAACGCCAAGCAGTCAAAGACCTCTTGACCTGCGTTAATGCTGTGGAAAAACGCAATCATGTCATCAAGAACCTCAAGTGCTGCAGCGTTTACCGTGCAGGTGCGCCCGCCGGGAAAAATGATTTTCACCGTGCGCAAGTCGTAATGCGCGGCATTCTTAAAGTTTTGAATCGCCTGGATTTGGTCAGCGCGCGTGAATGGCTGAGCGGGCGTGCACGCAAGCCAAATCAAAAGAAGCTGCGAGAAAAAGACGTCTTGTTCGTTAAGGCCCAAAGTATCGGTAGGGTTCAGGTCGAACATGCGCAACTCAATGTGGCTGATGTTGCCAGCGCGCAGGGAATCCAGATTGTAGGCGCCGCTCGGCTTTAGGCGAATGGGGTAATACAGTTCGCTGGGGTACATAATGTAGCCACGATCAACGTATTGTTGAATGCTATCGGCATACCCAGCGGGGGATGAATAATCCAGAACGGGCGAGAAATAATTCCAATAGCCCAGTTCAGAGCAACGAACAGTGCCCAAGCCGAAATAGAGATTGCCGCCCGTGTTGCCTTGCTCCACAAACGAGGAATCCATAATGGGGCTAGCAGCGGTGATTGCGCTCATGACCCATCCATAGGCAACGCAGCGTTGCGCCAGGGTGAGGTACAGGTCGTTTTTGTAAGAGGTGAAGGCTGCGCTTTTGTGGGCGTCGTCGGTTGCGATGGCGGCACCAACGCCTTCACCGTGTTCGTCGCGCTCGCGGTTTTCGCTGCTTACTGCGAATTCGCTCAGCCCGAAATCGTGTTTCAGCAGCTCATCGCAGAATGAGTAATTGAAATGGATGCCGCTAAACGTCATTTTATAGCGTCCGTACTGATTCGACAAATACTCGCGATAGCTGGTTTTGCCCGCCTCTTCGCCATAAAACTGGGCAATAGGAATATCGTTTTCGTCGCGCAGATACGGCGGGTTCGAGAACGGCCAGAGCATTTCCCTGGGGTTTTGTTGCGCCAGCTTGGTCTGCACTATCTTGTCGTAATGGGCAAGCTCTGCCAGCGCCTTTTCAGGTGAATGCTGCACGCCGGTGTTTATTTCCACCTGGTTTTCGCTGAAGTCGCGCACGATGTGGGGATTGTTGGGAAAGGGGTTGGGCGATTGCGCCAAAAAGCCGTCCTCGGTGATGCGCAGGGTCTCGCGTTCAAGGCCGAAATTGCCTTGAAAGAGCAACGAGCGCACTGTTTCGTTTTCAGCATGGATCATGCGATGCCCTTCCATTTTTTGTTTTTGGCTCATGGTAACGCAAGGCGCGGGCGTGGGGACGCGGCAAAGAGGAAGGGAAACCGTTTTGTGATATTTTTCGCGGTTTTTGCCCGTGGTTTTTCGCTACTAACATTCCAATTGCGGGCTCTATCAAGGAAAACTTGCTCTGCACCCAGCGGATGCGCGTACCTTTTTGCTTCCGCCGTTATGCCGTATACTGGCAGTATCTTTTATGAGGTATTTTGTTGAGGAAGGGCTGTTATGTACTGTTCTCATTGCGGAAAGAAAAACGCAGATGAATCGCTGTTCTGCGTAGAGTGCGGATGTCCATTAAAGAAAACCGCAGTTGCAGACGCTGCTCGACCCGCGGCGGCTGTTGGTATGCCTGCTGAATACGTTGTGCCAAAGGGGTGCGTTGGCCAGGCGTGGTCGGATATTACGAACTCGCCGAACTGGATTAAGCGCGTGCTTACGCTCATGCTTATGAATTGCGTTCCCGTGCTTAACTTCTTTGCGGTGGGCTATGGTCTTCAGTGGGGTGCCCAGGCAGCAAAAGGCGAGCCGAAGCCGCTTTCCGCGGGCGCGTTCAATAAGAAGACATTTGTGCTTGGCCTGATTGTTGTGCTTTTGGATATTCTTCTTGCGGTGGCGACAATTGTCTTTGGCGTGCTGTCTTTCATTCCTATTTTGGGTGCGATTTTGCTTGTTGCCATCAATCTTTTGGCTTCGGCATTCTGCGAACTTGCTAAGATGCGTGCGGGCGTTACGGGCAAGCTTGGTTCTGCTTTTGATTTGTCGGAGCTGTTCCGCGCATATCGAAAGAACTTGGGCGGTCTTTTTGCGGCAGCCATTGTTCCGCAGCTGATTTGCGGCGTTGTTATTGTCGTTGTTGTTATTGTGCTGGTGTTCCTTGCGGGGTTGAGCGGATACGCTGCATATACCGATTTCTTGGATTATGACTATGGTTACGGATACGGCCATTCGTATCCGGCGTATGGCGTGGGCTACTTGGGTGGCGCGTTTGCCTTGGTGATTGTTGCCGCTGTGCTTGCGCTGTTCATCGATGGTTTGGGCATGCTGTGGGCAATGCGTGCTGTGGGCCATTGGGCGCATCGCAACGAACCCCAGTGGGCGAATGAGGGCGCGGCGGATGCTGCCGTTGCTGCGGCTCCTGTAGCGGCTCCTGCTGCACCTGCTTCTTCTGCTCCCGTGCCTGTTGCTGTTAACGTTCCCGTTGTCGGCGTTGCTGTTGATGAGATCATTCCGGCGTCTGGTGCCAGCGCGGCTGCACCGAGTGCTGCCGCTCCTGAGCCTGTTGCGCCTGCCGCCGATGCTGGTTCTTCTGCGAACCTGGGAAACGAACCTAAGGAATAGTGAAGCGACCTGCGGAAACGCCTGCAAACGTTGCAGGCGGGTGCAGAGTGCGGCGAAGGCGCAAGCGGCGAAGCGTTGCGAATCTTGGACGCCGCGCCAACCACATAACTGCCGGGTTCATGCAACCTGATCAGAAACCACGAAGGGGTCCCGCAAATGCGGAACCCCTTCTTCTTTCGTGCTATCAAACGAGCAACTGCTAGCGAGTGTCGGCACCTTCGCCGCGCTAAACGCTCGTTGCAAGCTTGTAAGCATTTTGCGACTGAACGCCTGTAAGCGCCTTCGCTCATGCGTCAAGCGCTCGCCAGCGAGTACCCACCAGCTCCTTCGCAGCGCACCCAGGCTGCTATTTCTGCGCTTTCGCCGTGCTCGCAATGTGCTTGATGGCCTTAACGGCAAGCACAATGGCCAGGACAAACAGCAAAATGGCCAGCAGCAGCTGAACAACGGGGGCAAGTGCCACGCCCGAGGTCATAATGGCGCTCACCTTCGCCTGAGCGGTAAGAGCCAGCGATGTGAGCGTGACAATAAGCATGAACACCATGGGAACGTAGAACATCTTGTTGTTGCGTCCGATGTTGCCCAAAAACGAGCACACGGCCAACAGCGCCAAGGCGGCAAGCAGTTGGTTTGCCGCGCCGAACAGCGGCCAGATAATGGCGTAACCGCCCATGCCTAGGCCAATGCCTGCAGCAACGGTGATAATGGTTGCTACGTAGGGATTGGTCAACACTTTGCGCCAGCCGGTTTCGTTGTCAACGCTGGATTCATCGTCGTCGGTGGTGAACATTTCCTGGAACATCATGCGACCAATACGGGTTGCCGTGTCCAAAGAAGTCAAGCAGAAAGCGGAAACCGCCAAAATAAGCAGGGAGTACGCAATCGAACCCGCGTGACCGCCAATTCCTTCCAGACCAGGGATAACGCCAATCATACTCGAAAGACCGCTCGCGAAAATCTGCGTGGGCGTGGCATAGGTGCCGCTCACCGCGCCTTGCCACACGTACGCAACGGCGCACAGCGAGATAACGGCCAGCAGGCATTCCAAGAGCATGCCGCCGTAAGCGATGGGCTGTGCCTGCGATTCTTTATCCAGCTGCTTAGATGTGGTGCCCGAAGAAACCAAAGAATGGAAACCCGAAATTGCACCGCATGCAATGGTCACGAACAGGGCAGGGAACAGCAGGCCGCGGCCGCCGAACACTTTGGCGTCGGGGTAGAGCGTGGTGGTGTCGAATGCGGTGAAGGCGGGCACTTCCGCAAAAGATGTGTTGCCGAAAATGGTAGCGCCAATAATGCCGATGATCGCCAGCACAATCATGCCGTACAGCAGGTAGCTGGACAAGTAGTCACGCGGCTGCAGAAGAATCCATACCGGAGCTACCGAAGCAATCAAAATGTAAATGCCTACCACAATCATCCAGGTGGTCTGGTCGATGCCGCCCAGGAACGGGAAGTTGTAGCCCACGGCAACAATAACGGCAATAACAACAATCGCGCCCAAAATCATAACGGGACCGGGCACATTGCGGCTACGCGTCGCAACGCCCCAAACAACGGCAGCAGCAATGAACAGAACGGAAATGGTAGCCGTGCGCGCATTAGCGATATTCGTGCCGTCGGGGTCGGCGAATGTGCCCGCTACAATCGAGGCAAAAGCGGCAACAACCAGCACTAACGTCAAAAACGAGAACACGCAGAACAGTTTTTTCGCGGATTCATCGATGTTAGCTGCAACAACGGCGGCCAGCGTTTGTCCCTTGTGACGCAGCGAGGCAAACAGCGCGCCAAAGTCGTGCATGGCGCCAATGAAAATGCCGCCGATAAGAACCCACAGCAAAACGGGAACCCAGCCAAAAATTGCAGCCTGAATAGGACCGTTGATAGGACCGGCTCCGGCAATGGAAGAAAAATGGTGGCCGATAACAACGTAGGGCTGCGCCGGAACGTAATCAACGCCGTCTTCCAGAGCGTGGGCGGGAGTTTCAATAGAGTTATCGATACCCCATTGTTTGGACAGCCATCCGCCATAGCAGATATAGCCTATGATCAGGATAACTGCAGCGATGACCAGCATGATCAAAGCGTTCATGAACTAATTACCTCCTTCTGAACAAACCTTTCTTGCTGCATTTGATGCCAGCATTCGCTTCAAGCACCGCTCGCATCTCTTTTCCAGCAGCATTAGTGAGAACGCACTGCGACGAAAGGTCCACCGCAGCCAGGCGCAAGTCCGCCCAGCCACGCAGTCCAAAGCTGAACTCCTTATGGAAACGGGCTTTGCGAATTGCCTTTTTCGCATCGTCGGTCACCGAATCGGCCACAATGACAAGCGAGATATAGCTGCTCATATGGTCGGGAACAGGGTCAACTTTCTTCAGCGCCTGAGTGGTCATAAAGTCAATCCACTCAGCCACATCTGTTGCGGAAAGCGTTTCGGTTGTCTGAAAGAAGAGATATTCGTGAGCATCCACTTCCCAAAGTTTCGCTCGCTTGGTTAGAACATACTTCTCTCCATGCGAGTGAAACTCTGCAAAAGCAGGAAAAGTACGGTTGGCATATTCGTAATCAGGGAAAACGTTGAACCAACCTTCGTGTGCCAAAATGAGTTTTTTGAGCACGGTCGCGCGATTGTCATCGCGGGTTGTTGAATCGCAATTGTCGCTGGTCGTTGAACAGGTTGAGCTTGTACTTTGACTGCCTTCTGAGTCACTTTCACCAGACACCGGCGCACCTCCTTTCATCGCAAGTGGTGCTTTTTTAGCACAACACCTACTCACATGCTATGAAAATTGGGTAAAAAGTGACGTGAACGGGTGCAAAAGGTAGGAATTTTTATGATTTACCTGGTGCAGTAACGCAAAAGCTGCGAGATTTTTCCGCTACGACCACGCCAATACGGTAAACTAGGAAGTTACGAATTACGGTACATTGACGAATCCGAATCATCAATCGCAAAGAGGGTGTTATGGCTATTCAGGCCCCGGAAGGTACAAAAGATCTGCTTCCCGACGAAGAGCTGTTCTGGCTGGATTTCCAGCAGTGCGCGCGGGAAGTATTCGGCACGTATGGGTATCTGCCCATTGAAGTGCCAACCATTGAGCAAACCGAGTTGTTCGTGCGCGGCATTGGCGAAGCGACCGACGTTGTTTCCAAAGAGATGTTTGCCACGTTTTCGGGCGAGAATTTGAAGAAGCTGCTGGACGGGCAGTCGCTGAAGAGCAAAAGCCGCTTGTCGCTGCGTCCCGAGGGTACGGCAGGCGTAGTGCGCGCCGTGGTGCAGCACGATTTGGTGCCGCAGGGTGCGGCTCCCGTGAAGCTGATGTATGCGGGCCCCATGTTTCGCGCCGAGCGTCCGCAAAAAGGTCGCTTGCGCCAGTTTCACCAGGTAGGCGTTGAGTGCTTGGGTGCCGAAGAACCCACTATCGATGCCGAGGCCATTATCATGCTCATGCGTTTCTACGAAAAAGTGGGCATTCCCGCGGATAAAATGACGCTGCTGATCAACTCCATGGGTTGCGAGAAGTGCCGTCCGGCGTATCGCGATGCCGTGCGCGCCTACATGGACGAGCACGCTGATGAGCTGTGCGAAACCTGCAACACGCGCAAGGAAATCAACCCGCTGCGCGCCTTCGACTGCAAAAACGCGGGTTGCGCGCAGGTAATGGAAGCGGCGCCGAAGATTTCCGATCATCTGTGCTCCGATTGCAAAGCCCATTACGACCAGGTGAAAGCGTACTTGGAAGCTGCGGGCGTGGCGTACAAAGAAGACGCAAAGCTCGTGCGTGGCTTGGATTATTACACGCGTACCGTGTTTGAGGTGCAAGTTGATGACGGCCTGGGTTCGCAAAACGCCATTGGCGGCGGCGGACGCTACGACAAGCTGGCCGAAGAAGTAGGCGGAAGGCCCACGCCGGGCTTGGGCTTTGCGCTGGGCTACGAGCGTTGCGTTTTGGCGCTTGAGGCTGCGGGCAAGGAATTCCCGAAGGCCGCGCGCTGCGACGTGTTCATTGCATGCGTTGACGAAAGCGTGCGCTTGGCGGCATTCCGCCTGATGCAGGCATGCCGCGATGCGGGCGTGGTGGCAGAGATGGACCACCAGGGTCGCAGCCTGAAGAGCCAGTTCAAGCTGGCCGATAAAACGGGCGCGCGCATCATTGCCATTTTGGGCCCCGATGAGCTGGAACAGGGCCAGGTGAAGTTGCGCAACATGGCAACTCACGAAGAAAAGCTGGTCAAATTGGAAGATGCAGTTTCAACTTGCGTGGCAAGCGAGTAAAATAAGCGTTTGCCTTCGTTGATGGTTTGCGACCTGGATTGCGGCCGTGATTGCCGCTGGCTTGTCGTTTGACGCGTGGTCAAACGCAGAGGCTGGGCAACTGGTCGAACGCGCGGCCAAGGTGCGCAAGATGAAGGCGTTTTCCGCGGAGTGAACCCGCAAGAGTGTTGAATAAAGGGGCTTTCGAGCCGCTTCGCAGTTATAAAGGAGCAGGAATGACCGATTTCAAAAATGAGTACTGCATGCACACCGCCACTTGTGGCGAGCTGCGCAAAGAAGACATTGGGCGCGAGGTTGTGCTGACTGGTTGGGCGTGGCATACGCGCGACCACGGCGGCATTATCTTCTGCGACCTGCGCGATCGTGATGGCTACACC
>CAKTYF010000008.1 GCA_934631995.1 uncultured Eggerthellaceae bacterium | reverse complement strand
CTGATAAGATATGTTAGCCAGTCAGCCGAAACATCAGGATACGCTTCGCCAATATCGCCTAATACCGACGAAATAATCGCTTGCGTTGGAGCAAAAAAGTAAATAGACAGCACAACCGCAATAATGCAAAACTGACGTCCTGTAAGACCCTTCACCGGATTGACCACAGCTACCCTCCCGCATCTTTTATTGTCTCCCATGCCGCACGCCATCTCCCTGGCATGCCTTATTACCCACCTACAAGTTTCCCGAGTTTCTGCTGCAGGCGAAATATCAAAACAGCCCACAATGAGTTCTGCTTTTCTGTCATTTATGACACTCGGAAACATCCCCTGTGAACAGGGCGCATTACCAGCAGAAAAGAGGCGGCACATGGCCGCCTCTTTCACATGTCCCATCAGGAAAAATCATAGCTTCGTCGAGCTTGCCCCTAGCAACGCTCCAGCGGGAAATCACCCAGGTTCAAACTCTCATTCAAAACAATGTCCTTGCGAGAAACGCCCTGATAGCCTTCTGCCGCAATAGAAATGTTATACGTACCAGCATCAAGCTTGCGGAACCAGAAATCGCCAAAATCGTCGGTCTGCGTAGTTTCCGTTGAACCATCAGGCAGCGTCAACGTAACCGTAGCACCCTCGATAATCTCGTTGGCTGCCGGATCCCAAACTTCACCGCCAATAAACAGATGAGGCATGTTCACGTAGAACACATGCCCGCCCAGCTCTTCCTCGCGGTCATTTTTGAATTCATAACTGTTCGCCTTCAGCTCATCGGCGAACTCTTCGTATTCACCAAATCGCAGGGCTCCCGTAGCACACAAATCTACGCAATGAGGAAGCTTCCCCTGGTCAACCAGGTGCGCACAGCCTGTACATGCTTGCGGAATCTGGAGCTCTTCATTCCAATAAACGCCTTCGAACTTGTCGGCAAGATCCTTGCGACCTTTTGCCTTTTCGGGAAGAATCACCTGCAATCCATCCTTGCGCTTCATAAGCACTTCAGGCGCATATTCAGCAATTTCGGGATTCTGGCCACCCAAGAAAGGCCAATACTCCACGCGAACCTTAGGAAGCTGACCGTGTTCAATCTGGCTCACCTTGCACCAAAACTGACCGGAGTTCGGCTGAGGAGCAGCAACGGGAGCCCAGTCGTTGCCGCAATGCTCGTCCTTGCAGGCAATCTGGCAGTTATAGCAACCGTTGCAATGATTTGCATCAAAAACGAATACTTTCATCTCTCACATCTCCTCAATTAATCAAGATCGAACCATGCAGTTTGCATAACACCGAAATCAGGGTCATACGGCTTGTTGAAGGCCTCGGGATACTGGGCTGCAAGCTCGAACACATCGACCTTCTCAATGCCTACCAAATAGCCAGAGGTAACTTCACCTGCACAATTCTTGGAGGCAAGCGCCTTCGGAGCAATAAGGTTATTACAACCGCCACGGTCGCTTTCGCCAGGAACAATGGGGTCCATGCGCGCGCCGTGATCCTGCAGGACAGAATGAGCGATAATACGATTCGTAACGTAAGCGCCGCCCAGCGTCCAGCCGCGCTCGTTGTAGATTTTCACCACATCTCCCGTCTTGATGCCCAAAGGCTCAGCATCAACGGGATTGATCCACAGCGGCTCGTATTTGTAGCCATCGGGACCAACAACCTTACATGTTTCAATCTCGCGCAACCACGTGCAGTCATCCATCTGGGAATGCAGACGCCAGTGCGGATGGTTGGAAACCAGCAAGAAGGGATACTTCTCGGCACGCGGCGTGGTCAGACGCTCATCAGGATGCGTCTCGCCCTTTTCGACCCAACGAGGATACGGCATGCGCTCCTTATCATCGGGGAATTTTTCCGCCAAGCGCGGCGAATAGTACTCGATTTTGCCCGAAGGCGTGCTCAAGCGGAAACGCTCGGGGTCCTCGTAGAAGCGCTGGAAGCCCGCTTTGTCCTCTTCCCAGCCCTTAGCGGTGGGAACAATATAGCATTCCTTCTCCAGGAACTCTTCATAGGAGATGCGCTCGGTAATACCAGAACCTTCGAAACCGCGCTTAATCTTGTCTTCGACGGTCTCGCCACCCGTGATCTTTTCGGTCATGCCCAGCTTTTCTGCAATAGCAAGCGTGGACTCATAGTCAGATTTCGATTCGCCCAAAGGCGCAATGGACTGGTCTTCGATCATCAGCACGTTGTAGTTGCCCGAAGAAATGTCGCAGTTGATATCACGCTCTTCGAATTTCGTATTGATGGGCAAAATCAAGTCCGCCATCAGGCAGTCGTCTTCCATCCAGATATGCTGCGCGATGAACGTTTCAATCTGCGGTTTGCGAATTGCCTTCATGAACTCGTAGCCACCATTCCAAGAGGAAACCATCTTGGGGCAGTCGGTCCACACCATGTGAATGACATCGGAGCCGGGAACAGGGTACTGATATTTCACGAACTGATCCTCGGTGGGCAAACCAGCACACGTTACGCCATACCACTCCAGCGGGTGCTCATGAGTCCAGTCGCCGTTCAGGGCTTCGTGGATAAGCGTCTCAGGAATGAAAGATTCACGCTGGTCGGCAGCATACGGCCACAAGATGTCGTTGAGCGTCGGGATAATTTCCGAACGCGGAACAGGCATTTGGCTGTTCAGGCCGAACAACTGCCACTCCATCATCTTCACCTGATTGCGACCGGGCTTACCCAAAGCCTGCATGCCCAAAAGGGCAACTTCCAAACGAGCCGGCTCATGAGAATACGTGGAACGAATCATGGAACCGCCGTTGCAGTGAGCAATGGATACGTTGTGTTTTGCCCAATGACGCGCAAGAGCCTTAATCTGACGTGCGGGAATGCCGCAAACGCCTTCAGCCCATTCTGGAGTCTTAACAATTCCGTCATCGCCGCCATTCAAGTGATACACAAACCAGTCGAAACCGATAGCATGCGTTTCCAGGTACTCTTTGTCGTAGGTACCTTCCTGCAGCCATACGTAAGCAACAGCCAGCTGCAAGGCGCTGTCGGTATTCGGCAAAATAGGAAGCCACTTGTCGGCGTGACTTGCATTGCCGTAGTTCACATCGGGACAAATATAAATTTGCTTCACGCCAATGTCGGTCAAGAAGAAGCAATAACGGCTGGGGAAGCAGCCACCCCAACCCCACGGCGTGGTCTCAACATCGCAGCCCCAGAACAAAACGCTATCGGAGTTCTTCGCGACATCTAGGAACAAGTTGTACTGGTCACCTTCGCCTACCGGGTCCTGACCCCAGATGTGCTTAGCGCCCCAATACCAGCCTTCCCAGGAGTCAGGGTTGCGAGCCTGCATGGTGTATCCGCCACCCTTTTCGCGACCAGCCTGAACAGCACCTTCTTGGTCGGCATGCATCCAGAAGTCGTTGACCAGCTCTTTTCCGCCATCCTGCAAGGCAATTTGGTCAAGCAGATAACCTTCAGTACCACGCGGACCGTGAATGGTCTTGATCAGATGATGACCGTCAGATTGAACCAGAATCGAGTTCAAACCGTAGCTCTCTTTGATACGCGTGATTTCCTTAGAAACAATGTCGGTCGCTTCATCCCAGCTGATGCGCTCGTAACGGCTCACACCACGATTTTGGGGGTTGCGCTCGCCTTCGGGATCCCAGTCAACACGCTTCATGGGGTACAGAATGCGATTAGGAGAATAAACGCGTTCTTTATAAGTAATGGCGAAAGGCGACAATTCCGTCTTGTCCTTCGCTTTAAACTCTTTACCGCGAGCGCTGATGGTCCAGGGGTTCAAACCGTCCTTGCTTTGATGGTTCACGTAGCTGA
Organism: uncultured Eggerthellaceae bacterium; assembly: GCA_934631995.1. Taxonomy (GTDB): domain Bacteria; phylum Actinomycetota; class Coriobacteriia; order Coriobacteriales; family Eggerthellaceae; genus CAKUOV01. The sequence continues at coordinate 30,207 of CAKTYF010000008.1, read as the reverse complement.
AAGGACGAGTGCGCAGGATCTTTCCATCACGCACGTCAATCTCAGCAGTGTCCGATGCCGTGCAAGGGCCGCAAAAGCCCATGGTCTTCAGCGTTGTTTTGATTTCGCCAGGCATACGATCTCCTCTCGAGCTTTTTTGCATCTCTTCATGTCTGCGCGCATCACAGGCTGCTGTGTGAGGGCAAAAGCGCCTAGATGTACCTTGCGATTGTAACAACGAAAGCGTTATAATGCATAACACCTATTTGTTGTATACCACATATGAACTGGGGTTTTACACCATTTAGAAAGCGTATTTTTGTAATAAAGCAACAAAAGAACCACGCGAACTATGTGCAAAACAACCAGTGAAAGAACGCATTTATGGACATTCGCCAATTAAAATATTTTCAATTCACTGTTGAGTGCGGCAGCCTTTCCGCTGCGGCGCGCGAATTATACATTTCCGAGCAAGCGCTCTCTCGCGCCATGAATGCGCTCGAAGACGAATTGGGCTTTCCTCTACTCACCCGAAGCAGGGCGGGCGTTACACCAACCCCCGATGGACGCGAGTTTCTCAATCACGCAACAAAGGTCCTAGCGGACTATGCTCAGCTGAAAAATGCTGCACGCATCATAAAGACAAAGAAACGCGAAGAGCCTCTTAAGGTTGGATTCTACGAAGGCTTTCTTGGCGGCGAGAATGCGCTTATGCCCATATCCGTACTGAGCAATTACGTAGATACCCATCCCGAAATTGAGCTTCATATTATTGAGAAGCCCAACGATATTATTCGCGATATGACGGTTTCAAAGGAGGTTGAGATCGGCATATTTGCAGGTGAGGTCCCTGCAAACTGCTCGTGCACTGTTCTTGCACACCAGCATCTTTCGTTGGTGGTAAGCAAAAAAGACCCTCTTGCAGCGAAAGATGCGTTGACCTGGCATGACTTGGATGGAAAAAGTCTTATCCACCTTAATGGAACCGACCGTATGCCCCATATGCTTGAAAGATCCGCTTCACAGCATGGCGTAACGTTTAAATCAACCTATATCCAGGCTTCAACATCAACTTGCCTTTCTTTTGTTGAAGAAAACAGGGGCGTCATGTTTCTAGATGCTCGCGAAAACTGGCAAGCCAATCTTGAAAGAGTGCGTTTCATTCCCTTCGACTCCGAAGAAAAACCGATACGTCCTTCAATTTCCATTGCGTGGGCGGATAATTCCAATCTCTCATCGAACAAGATGGGCTTCGTGCATTTTATCCTTGATCGGTTTGATCGCTAGGAACGCTGGATACTACAGTAGTGGCAGTGCGCGCGCCAACGCGGCTACTGGTCCCATCGCCTGCGAGTCCACCGCCACTGTCGTCACACGCACCATCGGCACTATCGCCGGCCGGAGCGCCCACAAGCTCACCATCGTCCGCATCGGCCTCTTCCCCGTCGGGAGCACCGCCTTCCCCGTCACCACCCGCGAGCGCCCCGCCGGAATCAGCATTGTCCTGACCAGGAAGGGCGCCGCGAAGTGCCTGCCAAGCACCCTCCATTTGCCCGACCATCTGCTCACGCGCCGCACGCAAGGCATCGCCGGCGTGGTTTGCCGCGCTCGACCCCAACGCATCTGCCAAATCCGCAGCAAAGCGCCGGAGAACATCCGCATGCTCCCCCGCGCGCGCCGCTGCCGCACGCAAGTACTGCACCGACTGCATGCCGCCGCCAAGCAGCATGTTCACGTCCAACGCGCCCGATGCCTCTGCGGAATCGAACAGCGCCGTCACAAACGCGCGCTTCTCCTGCTCGGAATACGAACGAAGCCACTGGTTCGTGGCAGCGTCGAACACCTGCGAAGCCGCAGTAAGCCCCGCACGACGCACGAACGCATCGTCAGCAACTTCCCAACTGAACAAATCGTGCTGCCGAAAACCCAGTTCGGAGCTTTGCACGACCTCAAAAGGCGCCTCGGAGTAAAGAATCGTCCCGATGATGGAATCTTGCGGCATCAGCTTATGGAGCTTCGGCGCCGCCACTTCAAACTCCGCCGCATCGAAAGCGCTCTCCATAAAGCCAGGGCCATCAAAACTGTACGCCGCCGCAATGCGCGAGCGCACCTCATCAGAGGTGGAAAGCATCACGTACTCCGCAATATTTCCACCCTTGGAGTGTCCACCCAGGTAGAAGGGGCGACGCAGGCAATCGCGGCGCGAAGCGTCAGAAACGCTGCCGGGAGCTGCATCTTCGCACGTAGCATCCGTCAAGCTCGCCGCACTCATCCGCACGGAGGCATCATTCACGGCAGCGCGTCGTGCGGCCAGACGTGCAACAAATCCCCTCCATGGCAACGGGCGCTTTCCCGCCCGCGCATCCCGCACCGCCGGCGCCTGAGCCCGCGCAGCCACGCGCCCGTCCCGACAGGCCCGCTTCGCCTCGCGCTCAAGCTGCTCCATCGCAAAAGCCAGCCCCAGCACCTGCGATGGAACAGGACTTTCAAGCGCCAGGTTGAAATCCTCGCGCCACCCGACAAGCGACGCATCGGTCCCTCGAAACGCCACAAACACGAACTCATCGCACGCAAACGTAGTGGCACTGAACTGCGCAGCGCGGTCCGCATCGAACACGCTCTGATAGCGAACGACCCTCACCGCGCGATAACGCGGATTCATTGCCGCCGCCAGAAAACACGCACGTACCTGGTCGGCAACAAGACCCGTAAACATCTGGTCGAAACACTCCGCGCACAGCAGATCGCGCAACGAAAACGCCAGCTCATCGCTGCCCGACGCATCAACCAAAACACCGTCTTCGCGCAGCTTATAAGCACCCTGCACAAACGCCGCCAACTCCACGCGAACCATCGCAAGCTGCGTAAACAGCGCCGCATCAAGCTCGTTGAACGGCTTCTCGCTAAACGTCGCAAATTCTGTTTCGACATACGATTGAAGATTCACAGAGGTCCCTTCGCTCACCTTTGCCTGCATGTCAGATTCATTCGGAAGGCGCCAAAGCCCTCCTCGCGCGCGTCGCGCGCTATCCGCATCACGCATCACCTGCACCCCACATCGCCCACGCAACGCGAAACAGTAACATTGTAAGCCACTCCCGCGAAATTAATTCTGCGCGCAAGCCTTCCCGCTGCATTTGTTACCCATCTGCAGTCTGAGAAGCACAAAGCCTCGAGCGAAAAGCCATCCAAGAAACCGCAGCAAACGGCAATGCTTCGCTGCGCGTTCGGAAGAACCAAAGGATGCAGCCAATATAAGTAGTAACTTTTGCCGAAAGCCCACATTTATTACCCAAAGCTAACAGTCATTACCCAATGCTAACTACTGTTGCCCTCTATTACCCAAATGCTGACAAAGTTATCCAAAAGCTAACAAAGTTGTCCGCGCGCTGCAAAGATTACCCACGAGGAAAGATTTCGCATGAGCAAGCAACCGGCAAACACTCGTTCCTGGCTCAACGAACTCTGCTCCTACTTCTACAGCAAGCAAACAGCAAGAAACCTTTCCAACTCCATCTTTCTATACCTTTTTCCCGTCATCCCCGCCCGCTCGCGCCGTTTGCTATAAAATAATAGTTTTGAAACAACACACCGCAGCAAAATACGCGCCGAGCAAAGCGCGCCCAAGGAGAGAGTCCCTATGTCCGCACCACAACAGCACGTGCCCCTGATCGGCATTGTGCCTTCGTTTGTCCCCGAAGAAGAAATCCTGCGCCTGAAAACGAACTACTGCCAGGCCATCGAAGAATGGGGCGGCATGCCGCTGGCGCTGCCCATCACCGACGACGTGCGCATCTACGAGTACCTTTTGCCCCAGATGGACGGCTTCCTGTTCACCGGCGGACACGACATTAGCCCCGAGTGCTACGGCGAAGCGCGCCACAGCGACAAGCTCTCGCCGCTCACGCCGAACCGCGACCGCATGGAAGACCGCATTCTGAATTACGCGTACGACTTCGACATTCCCGTTTTAGGCGTGTGCCGCGGCATGCAGATGATCAACGTGCATTTCGGCGGCACGCTCTATCAGGACTTATCCGATGAGTACCAGTCCATTGGCGGCAACCGCTGGGCGCTTGAGGGTATCTACGTGCCCGATGAATCGGGCGACGCGCCCACCAGCATGCGCTTGACCGACAGCGACATTCGCCGCGCCCTGTGCCCCGGCTGCATCTACGAGGGCAAAGAGCATCCTTCGTGCGCACAGGACCGCCGCGACATGGCGCGCACCACCGAAGAGTACGGCATCATGCAAAGCTCGGAATCCACCCGCCTGAAGCACTGGCAGCAGAACCACTACGAATGCCCCAGCCACTTCGTGAACATCGACCGCTCAACCATTCTGGGCAGTATCCTGCAAACTGATCACTTGGCGGTGAATTCCATGCACCATCAGGGCGTAAAGACCGTGGCGCCGTGCCTGCGCGCTGCCGCCTATGCAACCGATGGCCTGGTGGAAGCAATCGAGATGCCCGACCGCCTGTTCTTCATGGGCACGCAGTGGCACCCCGAATTCTTCCGTACGCGCATGGGCCTGCTATTCAAAGCGTTCATTGACGCCGCGGCCACGCGCTACGACCAGCGCAATGCCGCCGGCCTGACCTGCCATGTTGAAAACTGTGCCCCGGTAATCATTCGCGAAGGAAGGGACTAACATGAGCCTCAAGACCTCTGCCGCCATCGGCATCTGCCACGCCAGCTACAAAGCGATGCGCGCCCTCGGACGCACAGGACGCGCCCTGCCCGGACGCCTGGCAATGCTGTTCGATCGCAACATTGTGCGCCGTTTGAGCGAAGGTCACCATGCCGTTATGATTACGGGCACGAACGGGAAAACCACCACTACCCACATGGTGCAGCAAGCCATTATCAATACATTCGGCAGTGCTGCCTACGACCCTTCCAGCACGAACCTGGAGCAAGGCATTGCCACCACGCTGTGCCTTGACAGCTCAATTTCCGGCATGCGCAAAAGCGACTGGGCTGTAATCGAGAGCGACGAAGGCGCCACAAAGCTGCTGTTGCCGGCCACGCTGGCGCAAGTACTTGTGGTCACAAACCTCTATCGCGACCAGGTGGACCGCTACCCCACCTGGACAACCGCGCGCGATTACATCATCAAGGCCATCAAGAAAAGCCCCAACACTACGCTCGTGCTCAACGCCGACTGCCAGGTCACAGCCTCCATTGCCAGCGCCGTGCCGAACAAGGTGGTGTGGTTTGGCATGGAATGCGCGCCTTACAGCGAAGGCATTGCCGATTTCGACGAGCGCGTTGACTGCATCAAGTGCGGCGCACCCTTGGAATTCACTCGCCGCAGCTTTGCGCACTTGGGCGCTTTCACGTGCCCGAACTGCGGATACACCCATCATGCGGCCGACATCGCCTGCGTCGCCATAAGCAACAAGCAAGAAAAGAAATGCACGCTTACCCTACGCGTGGGCGACCGCGAAATCACGGTGCCCGTAAACGTGCGCGCCGGCTACGACATCTACAATGCAGTTGCGGCCTTTGCTGTCCTAACAACGCTGGGGTTGCCCGAAGAGCAGATTTGCGAAGCGCTTGGGCATTTCAAACACGCTGCACATCGCTTCGAGATTTTCGACGTGAACGGCACGCAAACGCGCTTGCTGCTTATGAAGAATACGGCTGGTGCGAACCAATTGCTGAACATGCTGGCATCGGAAGAAAAGGTGCCAACGAACCTGGTGTGCCTGCTGGGCAACCAGGTTATGGACGGCATCTACACTGATTGGGTGCGCGGCGTTCACTGGGAAAAGCTGCTGCGCACCGAAACGCGCGCCATTATTGGCGGACCCTGCCACCAGGACCTGCGTGAGAGCCTGCTTGCCGCAGGATTCGCCGAGAATGCGCTTTCCGTTGAAACCGATTACGCCGCGCTGGTGGAAAAGATTGCCGCCATGGATGAGCCCGTCACGGTTATCGCAAACTGCTCAACCGTCGAAGATTTACGCCTTGAACTGGTAAAACGCTACAAGCCCATCGATTATTGGAACGAATAACGAGCAGAGCGAGCCGCACGCCCCACGGCGCACAAATTGTTGACAAATTACCCCACCTTTTGTCAACAATTCACGGTGATTCGACGCACTGGCTGGCAAGAGCTTACGGCAAAGGAACAAAAGCACAAGAAAAATCCGAGGGCAAGCAGCACCTCGGATTTTTTGTTGACAAAAGGTGGGGTAATTTGTCAACAAAACGGCTTGGGATCCGAACCGTTAAGGTCGGATAGAAATACCTTAAGAGCGCATGCACCCTTGACCAAAAGAGCGGCCCCGTAAAGCAAAAGCGCCGAAACGCTTGACCCCCCCCGATTCGGAGCGCATACTTAGTTCGTAAGCGTGAACAGCACGCGAGCGTTGCTTTTGCCCCAGAAGGGGTCGAATGAACAGGGTGTGAATCCCTGGCGAGTAGGTCACCGTGATGCCGCCTTTCGCAAGAAGCGCGGATAAGCCGGATCTTCGAGCGACGAGAACGAGGAGGGCTGCCTAAACCGGTAACCTCGTACGCCAGCTTTCAAGCCGCGAGCAACGCAGGCTGGCACACGACTAGGTTATCAAGAGCCCTGGGCCGCAAAGGCTCGGGGCTCTTTTCTTCGGCCTCGCTGACAAGCAAAAACCGCTCGTGCCGCTCACGGAAAAAGAGCCCGACGAAAGAAAGGGGTATGCAGAAATGTCAGAAAAATCGAGGAAATTCTCAAGAGGGGGTGTCCTAAACATCCTTTTATCGCTGGTGCTGGTGGCGGGCCTGTTGCCAATTATGTCGGGTGTGGCCGCGGCCGATGAGCCCGCAGCGGAGCTGGGAAGCGTGCACGTGACCGTGGAGAACACCACTTGCCCCGCGCCCGATGCGGCATGGACGGGCAAGCTCGTGGATGCGAACGTGGCGCTTTCCGCGGACTCCACCATGATGAGCTGCGTCAAGGCCGCCATCGAGGGCGCAGGCAAGACGCAGGTGGGCGCCGACAACGGCTACATCAGCGAGATCGAGGGGCTGGCCGAGCACGATGGTGACGATTACGACCCCGAGGGCAAGGGCTACTCCGGCTGGATGGGCACCTTGAACGACTGGTTCACCAACAAGGGCTTCTCCTCCTACTCGGCGGCAAACGGCAAGCTTGCCGCCGGCGACGAGATCCGCGTGATGTACACCTGCACCATGTACGACTTGGGCAACCCGAACAACACGGACCGTGCACTTGCGGGCATCACCTTCTCCGCTGGCAAGCTTGACAAGAGCTTCGCCAAAGACACTCACAGCTACACCCTGACTGTCCCGCAGGGAACGACATCCGTCAAGGTAACCCCCACTGCCGCCAACAAGAACTATCAGGTGCGCACTTTTGTGGGCGACACCCTGTATAAGCGCGCGGCGGACGTGCCGGTGACCGATGGCGCCACCATCACCGTGAAGAGCGGCTACGACAACATGGACGCCGCGAACGACGCAGCCGACGCTGTGGCTTACACATTCACGGTGAAAGTCGAAGAGAGCGGTGGCACGCAGCCGAGCGCTACCGCACCGAAGATGACGGTCCTGAACTTTGCGGGAACTCCGGCGTTCAACCCCGAAGCGCTATACTACGACCAGCCCGAGGGAACGCTTTTCCAGCTTGATGACCAGGGAGAACGCACAGGCGAAACGGGGCTATCGGACACGTGCCGCAATTATGCCGTGTACGTGAGCTCCGGTACGGAAAGCGTAAAGCCCGCAGGCGCAAGCGCCGTGAAAATCTTCAAAGAAGGCTTTGTATACAATCCCCAGGGCTGCCATTCGGACGTATACGTTGACGATGAGCCGTTCATCACGAATAAAGCGACGAATATGGCAATGGCCTTTGACTGGTCGAAAACAAAGCTCGACTTAGTCAACAACAAAACGAAGATGAGCATCCATCTTCTGGACAAAACCACCAGCGAAGAAACCACGTACACGATAACGTTCGAGATTATGGGCGAGCTGAGTGTTGATGCCGTCAAAAACCAAATCGAAGCTCTTAATCCAGACGAGCTGGTATGGCCCGACGACACCGATGACGTTACGAAGGTGTACCGAAACTACTCGAACTTAAGCGAAGAAAAGAAGCAGCAAATCCCCGCAGAGCTTGTGCAAAAGCTTGAGCGTTGCATGGAATATGTAAGCAACGACCGTGTGCCGCAGGCGCTGGAAATCGCTCAGCCTGCAAGCACGCTGTATTACCTTGAAGGCCAGACGTTCAACACGACCGGTCTGCAGCTTTTGGCAAGCTATGCCGATGGATCAACGCGCAACGTCAAAGACTCCAAATACTACACTGTTTCGCCCAGCGGCGGCCTGACAAACGAAACCGAGGTAACAATCACCTATAACGGTTTGAGCGTGAAACACCCCGTCTCCATTGTTTCCCCGTCGTTTACGGGAAGCGGAACCGAGCAGGATCCCTACCTTCTGAACAGCGCCGCCGACCTGCAGAATTTGAGCCAATTAGTAGCTGCGGGATTCGTTACCGAAGGCACCTTCTTCCGCATGACCGCCAATATCACCTTGCCCGAAAACTGGGCGCCTATCGGGTGCACTAAAGACGGCTCGATTGACATTAAAAAGGGCAAGAATCTGAACGCCTTCAGGGGCACCATCGATGGCGCTGGATACACCGTGACCGTACCTGCAGGCGAAAAACCGCTGATCGGATACGTTTGGGGCGCTACCGTCAAGAATCTCAACGTTTATGGTGAGCGCATTGATGGCTACGGCCTGGTCAACAATCTGGAGGGCGTGGGTCTTTCCGGTTCCTCCGTGGTCATCGACAATGTAACGCTGAAAAGCGGTACGAACGTGGTGAAGTCGGGCCTTTTGGGCGCCAATATCACCACAAACGGTTTCGCAGGTTGCTCTGCGGCCTTTGTCGCTACTGTGCGTAACTGCACCGTGGAGGCGGGAGTGACCGTGGGCTGCGACGGCGACCAGTTTGAGGTGGGCTCCATCGCGGGTCGTATGCAAGGCACCGTTGAGAACTGTGTGAGCTACGCAACCGTCAAGGGAATAAGAAACGTAGGCGGCATCATCGGCACCCGCGACAACGCCATGGGAAAATGCAGCGTTACGAACTGCACCTTCGGCGGAACGGTTGAGGGAAGCGGCAACGTGGGCGGCATCGTGGGCGGCGGCTACGGCAACCAAACCGCTCCAAACGGCGGACGCCCCACCATCACGGGTTGCACGGTTACCGGCACTGTTTCTGGAAGCAGCAACGTGGGCGGTATCCTGGGCGGCGATGAATACGTTGCCCAGACTTGGAGCAATGTAGCCGGCTCCATCAGCAACAACACATTTACCGGTAAAGTTTCTGGTACAAAGAACGTAGGCGCAATCATCGGTTATCTTTGCAGCTTGAACGCCATGGATAGCATTTTCGGAAACCTTTATTCGATTGATTGCGGCGCCGAAGGTGTTATCGGCTTCTTGAAGTACCTGGATACCAACTTCGAGAATCCTACTGTTATGGAAGGCACCGTTGTCTTCAACACCGAAAACGGCACATCCGAGTGCCCGCCCGTGAGCGGCTGCAACTGGAAAGCGGGCCTCAACCGCACCGATGATCCGCTGGGCGCAGACTCCTACAAGCTGGGCAAAGCCTTGAGCTACTTCAAGGTATCGACCTCTGTTTCTGCCGCCGGCCCCATTAAGGTGGGCGACACCGTAACAGTTGACGTGATCGCAACCGCAAACGACGGCGTTGCCGCTCTGTCCGGCGTGCTGGATTACGATCCCACCCAGTTCGAACTCGTGGGCGTTTCCAAGGGAGCAGGTCTTTCCGAAGGCGCATCCTTCCTGCCCGCAGACAACAAGGCCGAATCCACGTTCAGCTTCTACAACAACGGCGCGGATGCGAAGGACGGCATTGTTGTTGCTACGGCAACCCTGAAGGCCCTGAAGGCATGCGACGGCGCAACCGTATCCGTGAAGGACGGCATGGCCGCACTGGAGGGCAACCCTGTTGAGCAGAACGTGATTCTGGGCAACGTTGCTACCGTGAACGTATTGGCCGATGCCACGAAGGGCGACGTCAACAACAATGGCAAGATCAACATCGTGGACGCCCAGGTCATCTACGATATGAGCCGCGGCAACTACGGCGAAAACTACGCTTCGCTGGCACTTCCCGCCGGTTGGACGCATGCCACGTTGGTTTGGGCAGCGAATGTCAATGGCGACGATGCGATTGATGCCGCCGATGCTTTCGCAACCCAGTACTTCGTGCATTACGGCACGTGGGGTGCAAGCGCATAAGCTGGAGCGCACACTTACACGGGGATGATAGGCGGCTTTGAAACAAGCGCCCTTCCCCACCAAAGGGGCTGCATCGAATCATTTCGGTGCAGCCCCTTCGCATGTTAGGGATCCATTTGCGGAGGGGCAGCCGCACCCGCCGCCGCATAAACGATCTCAGAAGGGCATCCGTCGGCAGAAACATGAAAATCCTCATCGCATCCCATTGTCTCGGCTGTTTTCGGGTCATGCTGTTAAAAAACTGACCGATTGGCACCCCCCGCAGCGCGCCCCCATCTTTTGTCAACATTATGAGTGCTTGAAGGCTCAAGATACCCTACACGCCTCGCTTGCTTACGCTTTGTCGCGATGCGTTGAGCGTCGTGGGTAAGGTGCAGGTCTGATTTTCCCTGCGACATATTGCGGTTTCGACACCCCTCGTTTGGTCCTGCAGCAGCATGTTGTCGTTTTTTCCTTACAAATGTGCAAAATATTCCCCTTCGGGGCACATCGGAAGGCATTTGCAGACCGAACAGCACCGCTTGAGACGAAGCGAACCCGCAAAAGCCCAGGTCGTGCATCGCAAGCGCCGAGAGGACGGAGGCCGGTGACCCTCCAACCTACCCCGAACAGTAATATTTTGCACATCTGCGCCCATTTTCCGACAAGATGACCACGATTCGATGTTTTCCGGAAGACGCGGATCCGCAAAGAAGAAGGCAACGCAAATTGTTGACAAAAGGTGGGGTAATTTGTCAACAAAAAAGTTCCCTGGCTGCAACAACCAGGGAACTCCTTAACACAGTTTGCGCAATTTGCCCTAGACGGACTTACGCGCCGTAAGAGCCGTAATGCGTGAAGTACTGCACGGCAAACGCATCTGTCGCATCAATGGCATCGTCGCCGTTAACGTTAGCAACCCAACGCAGAGCGCTCATGCCCCAGCCACTCGGAAGCTTGAAGGAAGCATAATCTGCGCCATAAACGCCCTTGGACAAGTCGTAGATGACTTGCGCGTCAACGATATTGACGCGGCCGTTGCCGTTCGCGTCGCCACGCTGAGAAGCATCCATCACCATAACGTCGCAGGTCGCCGTCTTGCCGTTTGCGGTTGTGGCGGTAATGTGGGCCACACCGGCGGCTTTGGCGGTTACTACACCGTCGGCAACGGCGGCAACGTCTTCGTTGTCGCTCGTCCACGTAACAGTCTTGTTCGTTGCGTTGTCGGGCAAAACCGTGGCAACAAGCGTCGCGGTGTCATTCACGCCCAAAGCAAGATCGGTCGCATCAAGCGAAACGCTTTCCGCTGGAATAGAAACATCGGCAATCTTCACATGAGAAAACCATGCCTTGTCCTGACCGTCTGCCGAGCCGCCATCCTTGTAAAACTCGAATGCAAACGTATACTCCTTGCCTGCCGCGAACGACGCCGAGAACGTGCCCGCATCCTCGCCACTCAAATCACTCACGACCGTGGTTGTATTGCCATCGACCGTCTGCTTGATGTTGAACTTGTCGTAGCTCTTTTCGGACGAAACGCCGTAATTGAAGGAAATCGCGGTATCAACATCGAACTTAAACGTCATGGAAGCCTTTGCCGCGGTGCTGTCCTTGCCAACGTTTTGGCTTTCAATCCTCTTGGTATCTGCGTTATAAGCCCAGGTGTAGGTCTCATCAAGCGATTCGGACACTGCCTGGATACCTTGCAGGGGAAGCTCGACGTAACCAAGAATGGTACCCGAGCCCATATTGAAGGACTCGCCGCAAACGCTGCAGACGCACGTGCGATATCCATCTTTGACAACCGTCTGAGCAGGGTCTTCCGTATGGCCCGTTGCAGGAATCACCACGGTGTTCGTCTCGCTGCAGCCGTCACGACGGCACGTCTGCACAACAGAACCGGCCTGCGTGCACGTTGGCGCCGTGTAAACGCAGTCAGCGCATTCCGGATTATCGGTTTCGTGACCGCAGAAATCATGACCCAGCGCAGCAACGTAATTGGCCTTAACGGTCTTGTTGCACTTGTCGCAGGTGTACGTCGAATAGCCCTTTTCCGTGCACGTAGGTGCAACAACGCTCGTTGCCGTACCCATGTTGTGGAAATCAGCATTTTCCCAATGCAGGCGCGGATACCCATTGCACGTCAGACCAAAGCCATCGTCTGAAAGCGTGATTTCAGGTTCCTGCAGCTCAGCAGCCGTGAGCTTTTCTGCAATGGGGTCGGTCTCGGCGGTTCCCTCAAGGTAGTAAACGCGCTCTGCGGTTGCCTTGTCGCTCAAGAACGTACCGAACGCGCCCGATGCCGTCTTATCAGAAGCACTCGTTGTCACTGCGCCTGTGTTATAGCAATCGTTCAGCGAAGCGGTGCCAGAGCCCCACGAAGGACCGCTGTACTTACCGCCTATGCCACCTGCGAAGCTCGTGCCGGAAACAGCGCCCGTGTTGTAGCAATTGCTAATGGTCGCCGTGCCTTCACAGCTACCGAACACGCCGCCCGTGTAGCTGCCGCCAGTCACGGTGCCATTGTTCACGCAGCCGATGATCTTTGCGCTGCCATTAACATAACCGGCAACACCGCCAACTTCGCTACCACCCGTTACAGCGCCGTAGTTCGCGCAGTTCTTAACAGTTGCATCGCTCAAGTTGCCCACAACACCGCCCGCGCGCTGCGTGTTTTCGGCGAATGTGACGTAGCTCGCGCAATTCTCGATGACGGTATCGGTTCCGCGCGCGAAACCGACAATGCCGCCGCGCACGTCTTTACCGCCCGCAACCTGGCCATACACGCTCAGGTTCTTTACGGAAGAGCCGTTGCCGAAAGATCCGAACAAGCCGTTTGTTGCGTTCAGGTTCGTCACTTTGTGACCCGCGCCGTCAAGAACGGTGACCGTGGAAGTGCTCGCAGTGCCGCTGTTAATCCACGGATAGCCCGCCAGATCAATGTCGGCCGTAAGCTTTCCGCTTGCCGCGACCTTGTTTTGGTTCTGCAGCGCGAACCAGGCCATCTCGTTGCCCGTGGAAATCAGATACGTTCCGCTTTCGTCTTTCTGCGGCTCAGTGGTGGTCTTGCCATCCCATGCGTTCTCGGAAGACTTTTCAAGCGTAACGGTGAAAACATTGCTGCCATCTGCGGAAAGCGTAACGGATCCGGTCTGATACATATAACCGGCAGCAAACGTCGTGTAGCTGAAATCTTCGGCAAAGCCCTTGAAGGTTCCGTCGGCCGCAACTTCGCGAACATTACCATCGGCATCCTTGAGCTCAATATTCACGTTCGCGCGATCGATTGCCGTGCCGTCTTCGTTCTGGAACACCAGCTTGCCCGTGATGAATTCCGTGGGCGCAACGTCAAACGTCACATTGGGAAGCGAGCTCAGCACGCCGCCCACCTTATCGGCGTTCAGATTGGCAGCCTTGCCGGTCAGATAGCTCAAGCCGCGGTGATCGCCCGGCCCACTACCCCAGCCGTTGCTCCGCAGCACACCCGTAGAAAGAGTGTACGAAGATTCGTTCCAGTACTTAGGAATGGCAACACTCAGCCTCTGACGATCCGCATTGCTCGAGAAATCGTACACGCCGAAGTTGCCGCCTGGCGCAGAAGCGAATGCGGTTCCATCGGTGCCCGTGTAGGAAATTACCGTGTTGCGGTTGTAGAGCGTTGCCAGCTTCTCACAGGGGTTCAGCAAGTTGCTGAATTGCAGCGTAAGCACATCCCCTGCTTTGACCTGGGAGTTTTCGCCCAGCGTGTTGCCCTGAGCATCGGTGATGGTAAGCGATGCCTGGCGCGCGTTGATAACCTGATAGCTTGCCACGCCGTCTTTTTCGACTTTGATGATATGGCGACCGGTCGTAAGCTGGGAAACCGTAACGGCACCCGTTGCTTCGTCAACGGATACGCCCTCGGTGGTGAAGCCCGTAAACGTCAGAGCGCCATCAACCGTGGAGCGCGCAATGCTCACCGTGCAGCCAGCCTCCGGCGTGAACGTATACGTTGCACCCTGGTCACTCAGGTAGTACAGCGTGTCGTGCTCGGAGTCCAGCTTTGTTGCCGTCGAACCTGCGCGGTCCATGAGCATGTTCGTCTCAATAGATGAGCCATCGGCGCCAACGGAAACTACGAACACGCCCGTAAGTTCAGGCCAGATTGCCGAAAGCTTGGAGCCACCCTGAGCCGTGGTGTCAATCATGGCGTCATACGTTACTTTCACCACGGCGGTGCCCGCGCGTTCGGCCTTCATGGCTGCAAGGTTGCTGTTGTTTTCGTCGGGCACAATAGACACGACATCGCTTGCATTGCCATTGAAATCAACAACCTGATAATGCATATCCGGCAGCGCAATCTTGCTGTTCATGAACGACTCAATGGCCTGCCAGTTACGGAACATGTTCAGCTCGTAAGTCTGGCCAGCCTCCATGTTCAAGTAGCCTTTACTGTTGATGTTCATGTAAATGTTGCCCATGTCATAAACATTTTCGGTGAAGCGGTTGACGGTGCTCTTGGTGAACGTCGAATCGTTCAGATGGATGTCTTCGGCCGACACCGTAACGTCTTTCGACGAGGTAATCTGGTCGAAGCTCCAATACGTTACGCCGTTGGGGTTCTGCACACGCACGAAACGCTGGCCCGCGGCGGAACCCGGAATTCTGAAGCTCGCAACAACATTGCCAGCTTCATCGGCGGTAGTTGCTGTCGCATCGTAGAACGTATAAATGTAACTCGAATAATCACCCAAAGAAACGGTCGATCCAGCAGGCGCCGTCACGTTGACATCGATACCCACAGGGATAGAGGCGGTCATGCCAACATTTGTAGTGGTTTGGCTGGAATTCTTCTTTATTGTGATGGGAACGTTCGTTTCGGCTTTTTCGCCCAAAGGAGTAAACGTCGCTTCAACGGTATCGCCGTCCAGATAAACCGTAGATGCGCTCGGCTTGTCATATGCATTCGTATCGCCAACGGTGGACAAACGGTCGGTGCCATCAGCGCCCTTTACCAGCACAGAAATCTGATAATCGGTACCGCGAACCCAGCCGCTGTTGGTAGCGCGCAGTTCGTAGACACGATGGACGGTGATGGTCTGCTCTTCGGCATTGGTAACGGTCACTTTAAGGCCGCCGTTATCGTTTCCGTCGCTATCGAACGCTTCGAACCAGTAATCACCAGCAGCCAACTCAACTTTGTCATACATCAAGCTGTAGCCATCGGCTGTAGTAGACGTATTGGCAAGAAGGTCGGTTTCACCCCGCACACCATCGGTGAAGGTGTAGAGCTTGCCCGAATTGATCTGAGCGTTATGGAGGCCCTTGATGGTCAATTTCGGCTGAGTTGCCGGATTTTCGCTTTCCGCGCCGCCCTGTTCATCCAGCGCATTTACGCCTTCTGTGGCCGCAGGTGAAGCGGCATTTTCTTGGCCGGTCACAGTAAGGATTTTCCCTTCAGGGGAAACCGCGCCCGTATTGAGTTCGCCCTTCTCGTCGGAAGCGCCGATGTCGCCCAGCGTGCCACTTTCGGTAGGCACGGAAAGCACATTTTCATCCGCGTTCGAAGCGGGATCCGCATACGCCGGCGTTGTGGCGCCAAACGGAGACAGCCCGAACACAAGGATGAAAGCCATCAAAAGCGACACAGCTTTGCGCCGCCAGGTGGTTTTCGATGCATCCATGTACAACTCCTTCCTTTCCTTTTCTTCCTTTTTTCCTTGCAAAAAAAATCGGGCGACAACATCGCGAAGATGCTGCCGCCCGTTTTTGCCGCATGAAACAAACCTGTCAGCCGAAAGGCCAACGTAGTGTGCACTGCACTTTTACAAGGTGATCCCGCCTTGGCTGCAATGCATCCATTTCAGCAGGTCTCCTGACTCGCGCTTTCTTGGGAGCCCTGGGCTTCCAAGCGGCAGCAACAAAGCCTTCCCAAGCATATACGCTCAGTGACTGCGGACCATACGTGTCCGCTGCTGTTACCGCCAAAGCGCTTACAGTGGCGGGTACCGTCCAGGTCTTTCACCTGGTTCCCTTGCCGGCCGCTAGCGCACACGCGCCACCGAGCCGACCACCGTATGCTGCGAATTCTCGCAGCCACAATGCGCTGTATGGAGTATGAAATTATCAACTTGCTTCTTGCTTGACGCTTGCTGCTGTCCGCTTTCGTCTACTACGACAATCCGCTGGACAAGCACACGCGTCTGTCCAAAGATTAGCACATTTGCCAATGCCTCCGCGCGCTCTTTAAACATATCTTTAACATAGGGCGATGAATGTAAAAGTGCCGAACTTCGGTGGGAGAACGGCTCCAGAGAACATCAGTCGACAAAGGCTGACCCGAACGACTTCGCTTGAATGCTGGAATAGGGTGCCGGGGCGCGGAACAAGGGACGTGGAACGGGGGACGGAGGTTTGTTCCATTCCCCTTGCTAGCAGGAAGGCATAGAGAGGCCGCGTATCAATCGGGATATGAAAATCCCCATCGCTTTTATCATCTCGGCCGCTTTCAGATTATGTTGTTGGAAAAAAGGGGTCAGATTCGAAGTTGACGCAGGTTGGAAGTAGGTCGAGCTTTCAGCGACGTCCTGACATTGCGATATAATCCAACTGAGTATAGTTATGAACTGGTGTTTTGATAATTCACATCTTACAAGAAAATACTCGCAGCAGAAAAATGCCCCGATCCACGCTCTTAACCTACTTCAGCGCGCAAATTGTTGACAAATTACCCCACCTTTTGTCAACAATGATAGCCAATCTCTTAGAAGCGCAGCCCGGAACAAAATCAAAACACCTCTCTGAACAGGGAATACAAAAAGAATCCGAGACGCGAAAGCACCTCGGATTCTTTTATTGTTGACAAAAGGTGGGGTAATTTGTCAACAAAACGACTTGGGGACCGAACCGTTAGAGTCGAACAGGAATGCCCTGAGAGCGCATGTACTCCTTAACCTGACGCACGGTGAATTCGCCGAAGTGGAAGACGCTGGCGGCAAGCACGGCGTCTGCCTCCCCTTCCAGGACCCCTTCGGCAAAATGCTCGATATTGCCCACGCCGCCGCTTGCGATAACGGGGATATTCACCGCGCGCGCAACCGCGCGTGTCAAGGCGCAGTCGAAGCCATCGCGGCTTCCATCACGATCCATGCTGGTCAGAAGGATTTCTCCCGCACCGCGACGACATGCTTCGGCCGCCCACTCAACCGCATCAAGTCCAGTGTTGTTGCGTCCGCCCGCCGTGTAGACTTCCCACTTATTGGGGTTTCCCGGCACTGCCTTCGCGTCGATGGCGCACACGATAGCCTGGCTGCCAAACGCCGCCGCCGCTTGCGTAATAAGCGACGGATCCTTCACCGCCGCAGAATTCACGGAAACCTTATCGGCACCAGCGGCAATCATAGCGCGAATGTCCACCACGCTGCGAAAACCGCCGCCCACACAATATGGCAGACGCAGCTGCGCGCTGGCATGCGACGCAAGTTCAATGGTGGTGGCGCGGTTATCGCTGGTTGCCGTGATGTCCAGGAAGATCACTTCGTCGGCTTTTTGCTGGTCATAGCGTTGCGCCAGCTCAATGGGGTCGCCCGCATCGCGCAAGTTCACGAAGTTCACGCCTTTGACAACGCGCCCGTCCTTCACGTCCATGCAGGGAATCACGCGCTTAGCAAGCACAGGAGCCTCCCATTCCGCAGGGGTCTTTCGCCGCTTGCGCAACATTGTAGGCAAGCGTCACTTCATGGCATTTCGCAACGCCTTGCGCCAGGTCAAGCGAGCCTTCATAGATGGCGCGCCCCGTGATGATACCCTCAATGGAGCCCGCAACAGGTGCCAGATTCTCGATATCCGCAAGCGAAGCAACGCCGCCGCTTGCAATAACGGGGTGCCCGAAAGCGGCGGCCATATCGGCATACATCTGCGGGTCGATACCTGTCTGCATGCCGTCGCGCGCAATATCGGTGTAAATCAAATGCCGGTACCCCAGCTTCGCCATGCGCTCAGCCAAGTCGGTGGCCGCAACGCCCGAGCCTTCAATCCAGCCCGCAACGGCAACTTCTCCATTTTTCGCATCAATGCCGGCTGCCAACGCATTGCCGTATTTCTCGATGGCCGCCTGCGCGAAATCGGAATCGCGCACCAATGCGGTGCCCAACACCATGCGCGTAACGCCCGCCTGATACAGCCGCTCGCACGCCTCCAGACTGCGCAAACCGCCGCCGACTTCCACCTTGAGCAGGGTTTTTGCCAGGATTTTCTCAATGATAGCAGCGTTTTCGGAAATCCCGCTTTTCGCGCCGTTCAGGTCAACAACGTGAAGCCACGTGGCACCCAGCTGCTCGAACTGCTGCGCTTGGGCAACGGGATCGGCGTTATACGTGGTCACGGCGTTGTAATCGCCCTTGGAAAGGCGAACAGCGTGGCCATCCAGAATATCAACAGCAGGAAGAAGATACATTTAAGCCTCCTGGGCAATCGTCACGAAATTCCTAAGCAGCGCCAAGCCCGCATCGGAGCTTTTCTCGGGGTGAAACTGCACGCCAAACGCGCACTGACCCAGCTGCACCGCGCACGGGAACGTAATGCTGTGCGTGGTGGTTGCGATGGTTGCGGCGCTATCGGGCGAAACATAGCTGTGCGTGAAGTAGAAGTACTCGCCTTCGGATATGCCGTCGAACAGGGCGCTTTTCGCGGGCGCTGTGGTAGACGAAACGGCAGAAGACCTTGCGGAAGGGGTCGGCTGCTGCTCGTGTGCAGCAAGGTTCGTCGCATGCAGCGAATTGTTGACAAAAGGTGGGGTAATTTGACAACAAGTTGCGGGCGCGGCGGCAGGCATTGCAGCGAAAGACACTTCGTTCCAGCCAACATGCGGAATTTTATAGGAACGCCCCAGCGCGTCTTCACGTGGAAGCGCTGCCACCAGCCCAGGAATAAGCCCCAAGCCCTGCGCGTACCCAGCGGCCGCGGCAGCGGCGCATTCCGCCGGAGAGCCTTCCACACCTTGCTCGAACATAAGATGCATGCCCAGGCAGATGCCCAAAAAGGGGACGCCCGCAAGCACGCGTTCGCGAACCACGTCCATCTGGCCCAGCTCGTGCATAGTGGCAGCGGCATCGGCAAACGCGCCCACGCCGGGCAACACAATGGCATCGGCGGCGGCAATTTCCGCAGGGTCACTTGTCACAACCGCCTGGCCGCCCACGGCAGCAAGACCGCGTTGCACGCTGAGCAAGTTGCCCTTCTGGTAGTCAACAACCGCAATCATTACAGTGCGCCTTTCGTGGACGGCAGTTGGTCGGCTATGCGTGCGTCAATGGCGACAGCAGCGCTTAATGCCCTGGTCACAGCCTTGAAGCTTGCCTCCAGGATATGATGCGAGTTTCCACCCGCCAGCTGGCGCACATGCAGCGTGATACCCGCATTCGCAGCAAGCGCTATGAAGAATTCCGCACCTAGCTCCGTATCGAAATCCCCCACTTTCTGGGCGGGGATGTCCAAATCAACGTACGCCGCGCCGCGTCCAGAAATGTCAACAGCGGCCAACACAAGCGTTTCGTCCATGGGCAGTGCAATGGACGCATAACGCGTAATGCCGCGCTTGTCACCGAGCGCCTGCGCAATAGCCTGCCCCAGCACAATGCCGCAATCCTCTACCGTGTGATGGGCATCGACTTCGATATCGCCTTTGCAGCGCACGGTCAAATCGAACAGACCATGGCGACCAAACGCATCAAGCATGTGGTCGAAAAATGCAACGCCCGTCTGGATGTCGGTTTGGCCCGTGCCGTCCAGATTGATTTCAACCTGGATATCGGTCTCCTTCGTCGTACGTGAAATCTGTGCTGTACGCATGTTTTCTCCTTGTAGTTTCGCGCAACCAAACATCGGCCACGCGTCATTACCGCATGTCAACGCCACGCGCTTGCGTACCAGATAGCACGCTTGCGCATTGCAAGCCCGCCGCGCGTTACGACACCATTATCGCGCTATCGCGCCCGCAGCGCATTCTCAAGCGCGTCCAAAAACTTCTGGTTCTCCTCGGGCGTGCCCGCCGTTACGCGCAAGCAGCCCTCGATTCCCGGGCACCGCGAAAAATCGCGCACCAAAACGCCTTGGTCGTAGAGCATTTGCCATACTAAATCCGCGCGCCCCACTTTGAACAGCACAAAGTTTGCATCCGTCGGATACACCGCCTGCACCTGGGGCATCTTCCCCAGCGCCGCAGCCAAATCCTGTGCCGCCCGTGCCAGCACACGCGCATTCTCCAGAAACTCGTCGCGATGCGCATAGACCACTTTCGCGATTGCCTGGGACACCGCATCCACCGAATACGGCTGACGGAACTTGATGAACTCGCGAATGACCGCTTCCGAACCTAAAAAGTAGCCCAAGCGCACGCCCGCCAGCGAATACGCCTTGGAAAACGTGTGCAGAATGAGAAGGTTCTCATGCTGTTTCAGCAGGTCAAGGCATGTTTCGCCGGCAAATTCGCCGTACGCCTCGTCAAGAAGCACCAATGCATCCGTCGCGTTGAGCAGCCGATCCACGAAATCACGGGAAGCAACCGCGCCCGTGGGATTATTCGGGCTGGTCACCACGATATACGAAATATCGCCTTCTGCTGCACGCGCCAGCACCGCTTCCTCGTCAATGGAAAGGTCGGCCTTACGCGGAATACCAACGACTTCCGTGTTATTCAAGCGCGCATTGAGCGCATACACGGAAAACGTGGGCGTGATATTGATCATCTTGCGGCCCGCACACCCATACGCCAGCGCAACATCGAACAGCAGTTCATCGCCGCCGTTACCTAAAAGTACCTGGTCGCGCGCGAGTCCGTTCGCTTGCGCAATCATGTCGCGCAGCTCATTCGCTAACGGGTCGGGGTACCGATTGAACGGCACCGCGGCAACCGCCTGGGCAATTTCCGCACGCAGTTCGGGCGAAATGTCGTACGGGCTTTCGTTCGCGGAAAGCAGCGCCTCGGCCGGCAGGTATTTCGGGTCATAAGGTTCCAAGCCATCAAGCTGAGGAACCGTTTTCACTACACTTTTCATTCAACTTCCTTAAACGCTTACACCTGCATTTTGCTCAAGCAGCGCGCCTTCTCTTACGCCTGCGCCTTGCCGTTGATGATCTCTTTGCGCAGCTCAACGCTGTGAGCATGCGCCCACAAGCCCTCGTGGTGCGCAATCGTGATAACGGCATCGGCGTCGCTTGCCAGCGCTTCCGCAGAATAGCAGATGACGCTCGACTTCTTCACGAAGTCATCCACAGAAAGCGGACTAGAGAAGCGCGCCGTGCCGCCCGTGGGAAGCGTGTGGTTGGGGCCGGCAACGTAGTCGCCCACGGCTTCCGCGGTCCATTCGCCCACGAAAATCGCGCCGGCGTTGCGCACCGCGCCCAGCTTGTTCATGGCGCCTTCGAAATGCAGCTCCAAGTGCTCGGGAGCAATAACGTTAACGGCCTCAAGCGCGGTTGCCATATTGGGGCACACCACCACCGTGCCGTGATCATTCAGTGACGCCGTGGTGATTTCCGCGCGCGTGCTTTCCTGCATGTGCTTGTCAATCCAGCGTTCCACCTGGTCAACATATGCCTCGCTTGTGGTTACCAGGTAGCACGTTGCCAGCGGATCGTGCTCGGCCTGTGCCATAAGGTCAATGGCCACCAACATGGGATCGGCCGATTCATCGGCCACAACACATACCTCGGACGGGCCGGCAATCATATCGATGCCGCAGTCGCCCGACACAATTTTCTTCGCAGCGGCAACAAACGCGTTACCCGGACCCGTCACCTTGCACACGGGTGCAATAGTCTGCGTACCATACGCCAGCGCGCCGATAGCCTGAGAGCCGCCCACCGTGTAAATCTCGGAGATGCCGCACAGCTGCGCCGCTTTCAGGATGGCAGGGTCAAGCGAGCCGTCCTTCGTAGGAGGCGTGCAGCACACAATGCGTTTCACGCCCGCAACCGATGCCGGCAGCGCGTTCATCAGCAACGATGACGGATACAGCGCGCGGCCGCCCGGAACGTAAATGCCCACGGAATCGAGCGGCGTGTACTTCGTGCCCACGAACGCGCCGTTTTCACGCTCTTCGAACCAGCTCTGCTTCACCTGGCGCTCATGGAACTCGCGAATCTGGGACGCGGCGTGCTCCAGGCACTCCGCCACGTGGGGGTCGCATTTCGCCACGGCCTCGTCAATAGCGGCCTGACTCACGCGGAAGTCTTCGATTTCAACGCCGTCGAACTTCGCGGTGTACTCGCGCAACGCTTCATCGCCGCGCGTGCGCACGTCTTCGATGATAGCCGCCGCCGATGCCATGGCCTGCGCGTTAAACGCGCCCTTGCGGGAAAGATCCGATTCCTTCAGTTTCTCGCCTTCTTGCAGAATGATTCTGCGCATGATAGTTCCTCCTCTATTGTATCCGCTGTTCAGCGGCCTGTTACCTGTTTCATATTGCCAACGCAGGGCTTCTCGCAACCCCCCCCAACGCGCAACTTCTATGTGCTCCTTCGCACGCACGACCCTCAATCAGCCATACGCGCATCAGAGCTCAAGCACTAGTTGCTTGAACCCGCAATCACCGTTGCTTCGCCAATCGTCTCGCTCATGTTCTGCGCCAGTTGCGCCACGCGCGAATCCGTGCGAAACGAGCACACATTGGCGAAGAATCGCGCCGTTGACGCGCATACCTCATCGACGATGACCAGGTTATTCTCGCGCAATGTGGTACCTGTAGCGGTAATGTCGATGATACGCTCGGCGATGCCCGTAAGCGGCGCCAGTTCGATATTTCCCTGAAGTTTCACGATTTCCACCTGCATGCCGCGCTTCGCGTAGAAGTCGCGCGCGATGCGCGGGTATTTCGTTGCAACGCGGAACGACCCCAAGCGCTGGTAGCGCTCTTCGGCAACATCGGTGACCAAAGCGGGCTCTGCCACCACGAAACGGCACGCGCCAAACGTTAGGTCAACCAGCTCCACAACATCGACATCGGCCTCTATCAGGGAATCCTTGCCGCAAATGCCGCAATCAGCAGCGCCCAGGCTCACCATAACGGGCGCATCCGACGGACGCACGATGATGTACTCCACGCCCGGATTGCTAATGCGCAGCAGACGGCCGGGATGCTCCAACCCCGTAGTGTCAAGGCCTGCACGCTGCAAGGCGGCGATAGAATCGGGATTGAGCGAGCCCTTGGGCACGGCCACGCGCAGGGGGCGTGCAGCTGCGGCGGGTGCTGCGACTGAGGCGCCACCTTCGCCTGCGCACGCGCCCGCGTCTGCCGCGGCGGGGACAACCGAGACGATGCCCGCGTCTGCAGCACCAGCACCCGCAGCAGCTTCCCCTTCCCCTTCGCGTTGAAGCTCGCGCGCCGTCATGACTTGCTCCAAGTAGAACGCGAAACCAGCAGCGGGACGATCCTGCCCGTAAGCTGCCAGCATGTGATCGTAGCGGCCGCCGCTGCCCAGCGACGTTCCAATCTGAGGCGCGTACGCCTCGAACACCACGCCCGTGTAGTAATCAAACGAGCTCATGACGGAAAAGTCGATCATGATGCGCTCACGCAAACCACGGGCGCACAGAAGAGCGTATGTTTGCTCGAATTCATCCAGGCCATCGGCGCAACCCAGTGGCTCAACCAGCAAGCGCGCCGCCGCAATTGCATCTTGGCCGCCGCGAATGCGCGCCAGCAAGCGAATGGCACGGGCGACATCGGCCCGAGCGCCGCTTGCCACGAATTGCGCGCTTTCGCTCTCGGTCAAGGCGTCCAAATCAACGAAGTTCGACGCATGATATGCCTGCAAAATGCTTTTCTGCCACGCTGGCGTACCTTGGCTTGCCGCCAGCAGCGCGCGCAAAACGCCCACCGTGGCCAGCGCCAACTTGAAGTCGGGAACGCCCGCAGCAATAAGCGCTTCGGTCATAAGGCCAATCACTTCCGCATCGGCCGCAGCGCCTTTTTGCCCAATGCACTCGATACCAATCTGGGTCATTTCGCGCGTGACAGCTTGCAAGCGCGTATCGGCTTCGCGGAACACCCGCTGTGTATAGCGAAAACGCAGCGGCGCCGTGCAGCCTGCGTAACGAGTCGAGCACATGCGCGCGACCTGCATGGTCACGTCGGGACGCATGGCCAAAAGCTCCCCTTGCGAGTCGAACAGCTTGAACGGCGATGCCGGCACGTGGCCGCCTGCCTCCAGAACGTCCATGATTTCAAGCGTGGGCGTCTCGATGGGCGTGTAGCCGCTTTTCGCGAAGAGCTGCTGTACGTTATATGTTATTTCCTCGCGAAGAGCGGCCTCTTCGGCAGAGAAATCGCGAAAACCCGCTGGTGTTACATAGTTCATCGTCGTTCCTGTTTCATATCGTTCCGGTTTAATTGCTTTAACCGCAAGTGTTCCTATTATTCCCGCTTTGTTTTGCATCTTTGTTTCGAGCAGCATTATCGGCTGCGCTTTTCATGCTGCGTTTTGCGCGGCATTCGCCGGCCGTGTTTTGTCCTGTGTTTCGCCAACCGTGTTTTGTCCTGTGTTTCGCCAGCTGCGGCTTACGGGGCACTTCGTCGGCTGCGTTTCGCCGGCTGCATCTTGTCCTGTGTTTCACCAGATGCGGCTTACGGGGCACTTCGTCGGCTGTGTCTTGCGCCACGCTTCTTTCACCGCGCGGCATGCTGCTTTTTGTCAACCCAACCGCCTGCCGTTAACCGCATCCCGTGCAAAAACTGTTCGTCTTCTTGCCTTCTCGTCTTCTCGTCTTGCTTCTCGTCTTCTTGTTTTCCTGCCTTCTCTTTACTTTATTTCTTTCCTTTGCTCCATCTCTTTTTTCATCTCGTCCTTTTCTTTGCGTTACTTTATCACAGTAGAGTGCTAAAGCAATAACTTTTCTATGAAATACTGTAAATCCATCCGTTTAAGGCAGTTTTGACTCCCGGATGCCCATAAACAGCCCTGCTTCGCACAAACACGGCCAAAGATCTCCGCAAATAGGCCCGCCTTGCATGAATCGCGTCTAAAGTGCCAGCAAGATGATTCCCGAGAGTGCAGATTCAACCCCGTTCACCTCCCAAGCACCCACAATACGGTCCCGTTTCGCCCAATCCAAGGGACCTCTTGTTGGAAAAACAGGGGTAAACTCGGGCAAATCGACGATACTCGGTAGTTGAATTGTCGCCTTAAACTGAACCTGGTTTCAACACAACTCTATGACCTGGGAAAACGAAAAACTCATCTCAAACTGCTCACTCGAAATACTCCAAAATGGACTCCTCTGCACGAGCAAGCCACCGAATATCGTCGATTTGCCTGCATTTGGGGGTCGTTTTCCAACGAGCGCCCCTCCAGGAACGCATGTCACGATACAAAGCGACCAGGAAGGCACGGAATAACCCAAAATAATAGAGACGCAAGCGCGAAAACAGCGGACTCGCCGAATCTTGCGATCCAGATATGAAGAGCCACGGTCGCAAGCGCAGGAGCAGCACGAAAACCCCTGTTGCCCAGAATAGAAATGGAACAACGAGCGCCCAACCCCAAACGGAAACGACCTAAAGAACGGAGCGCTCCGAAGGCTCAAAAGGAACAGGAGCGATCAAAAACGCACGTAAAAGACCCGATGTCTCAGGATAAACACGTTTGCCAGCGCCCAAACCAACGCGCGTCACCGTGAATGTCTCGGGCAGACGCGACGCCGTACGTGCAGCAGCAACAAAAGCCGCACCCGTAGGTGTGACCAGCTCTCCTTGCACATCGATGATGCTCAGCGGAATATCGTAAGCCACAGCGATATTGACCACCGCAGGCACGGGAACAGGGATAACACCGTGCTGACAGCGCACCATTCCTTGCCCCTCGCATAACCGAGGAACAATAACGCCGCTTGGCGCTAAATCATCCAAGCAAACAGCGGCGGCAAGAATATCCACAATGGAGTCCACCGCACCTACCTCGTGGAAATGCACTTCCTTGGCAGGAACACCGTGCGCTTTCGCCTCGGCGCTCGCAAGCACCGAAAAGATACGTTTCGCCAGGTCTTTTGCATGCGGCGTGGCGCTGCTGGCATCAATAATGGCAGCGATTTCCGCTAAGGTGCGATGCTCGTGATGCTCGTGATGACCACCAGCCGCATGGTAGTGATGGTCCGCGGCCCCCTCGCGCTCACTGCGGCAATGACTGGGAGCATCGCTGGAATCGCTATGGGCATCACAGCAATGACCCGAGGCATCATCGTGCACATTGCAAGCAGGATTATGAACGTCACCACACTCACCGCGCCCGTACAGATACGCCATATCGTGGTCGTGGCCATCGTGGGCTGCGTCTAAAACCACGTTGAAATCGCAAGCATCAAGCCCCGACTTCTTCGCACGCGTAATCTCAACCGAAAAACCGCCCAAGTCAAGGCTCTCCAAAACACCGCGCAGCTTCTGCTCGCTAGCACCTACATCCAGAAGCGCCGCAACCACCATATCGCCGCTAATGCCAGCGCTGCACTCCAAATAAAGCAACTGTTCCATCTAAAAGCCTTCCCCACATTTTCTCGCCCGCCATTGTACCCGACTGCCCAACGGCTCCTGATTGTCGCTTCTATAAAAATCGTAGGATTTCCCTTGACAGACACCTGTGTGTTCATTATTGTTGTCGCTGCAACTGTTGCAATGGCAACTATAAACAGCGAACAAGTACCGACATGCGCCGGTAAACACCCGCAGCAACCCAAAGCATCAGAAGCCAGGTGAACGCTCCAGGAGCAATTCTCCAAAGACACACCACCGAAACAACCAACTCGTTCGAAAGGGCAGTCTTATGTTCATGGCAGATGTTTCCATAATCGTCCGACGCATGCGCGTGCAATCCGACCGCGCCATGAGCGATTTGGGCGTGGGCTTCCCTGAGCAATCGGTCCTTATGATTCTGCGCGCGTATGGCGCCGCGAACCAAGACGCCATTGCATCGCGTTTGGGCATCGACAAAGGCGCCGTTGCGAAAACCATTGCCAAGCTTGAAGAAAAAGGCCTGGTGAAACGCGCTGTCAACCCGAAAAACAAGCGTGAGAAAATCGTAGAGACCACCCCTCAGACCGAGCAAATCATGAAAGTCATGGAAGAAACGCTCAAGGACATGGAAGCAATGTTCTTCAATGGATTCTCCGATGAGGAAATCAAAACAGCCACCTCGCTTTTGGCCCGTATCGCGCAAAACGCCCAGATGGGCGGAAAAGACGAGTAGCAAGAACGCCGGAAACGAGGCAAGAGAGGGTCTCGCAAAGCGGCGCAAGCGCAAGAACAAAAGCGAAAAGCCAAAAGAAACAAGCGAAGAACAACCGAGCTGCCAAGCAAATGCAGAAGCTGAACCAACGAAACAACAACAATGAAAGAGAAACAAAGGGGCAAGAGGAAATAGGAAGCACCAAAATGATGAAACACAAAGTAAAGGACCTCGAACAAGATCCAGAAAGCAGGGGCGCGGGGAGCACGGCAACGGCCGCTGCGGGCACAGCCGCCGCAGGCGCCTCGGGTGATTCCTCGCGCGGACAGAGCAAAGGATATGTCCTGGTAGCGGTTGTGTACCTGCTGGGTTTATGCATGGGCGCGCTGGACATGAGCATTGTCAACCCGGCGCGTACCGTTATCCAAGACTCCCTGGGCGTCGATGACAGCCTGGGCGTTTGGATTCTTACCATCTACACGCTGGCCTACGCGGTATCCATCCCCATCATGGGCAAGCTGGCCGACCGCCACGGCCGCAAGTACATCTATCTGCTGTGCATCTTCCTGTTCGGCGCCGGTTCGGCACTGTGCGGCCTGGCCAACAGCATGGGCAGCTTTGAGCTGCTGCTGGGCGCGCGCGTCATCCAGGCACTGGGTGGCGGCGGCATCATGCCCGTGGCAACCGCCGAATTCGGCACCGCTTTCCCCGAGGAAAAGCGCGGCATGGCACTGGGCCTGGTGGGCATGGTCTATGGTCTGAGCAGCATCTTTGGCCCTTCGGTGGGCAGTGCCATTCTGGACATCTTCGG
This sequence comes from uncultured Eggerthellaceae bacterium, assembly GCA_934631995.1. Classification (GTDB taxonomy): domain Bacteria; phylum Actinomycetota; class Coriobacteriia; order Coriobacteriales; family Eggerthellaceae; genus CAKUOV01. The sequence goes on along the minus strand of CAKTYF010000008.1, from coordinate 1,955 downwards.
TCAAAGTCAGTGGCAGTTCATCTTCTTCGTGAACATCCCCATCTGCCTGGTGGTTCTGATCATTGGCCTGAAGAAACTGCCGAACTCCACCGCCGAAGAAGTAAAGCCCATCGATGGCCTGGGCATTCTTTTGCTCACCATCATGACGCTGTCGCTCATGTACGGCCTGAAGAACATCGACTTCTTCAACTTCGCGGCATCTATCAAAGGCACCGACGTGTGGCCGTTCCTGGCAATTTTCGTGGTGCTGCTGCCGCTGTTCGTCATCCGCGAGAACAAGGCAGAAGACCCCGTTATCAACCTGCATTACTTCCGCAACGTTAACATTTTAATCACGCTGATCTGCGCTGTTATCTCGGGCATCATCATGATGGGCACCATCTTCTTCCCGCAGTTCTGCGAAAACGCCCTGTTCATGAAATCGGGTTCCGGCGGCTACTTCATTGCGCTTCTGGGCGTGGGAAGCGGCGTGGGCGCCATGATGTCCGGCAAGCTGATTGACAAGCACGGCGTGAAACCGGTCATGGCCCTTGGCTTCATTGGCTCGGCCATTGGCTCGCTGTTCATGGCGTTCGTGGCCTGCGATAACCCTACCCTGTTCAATGTCTGCCTCATGCTGATTCTGACCGGCCTGGGCCTGGGCTTTACCATGGGCACGCCGCTGAACTATATGATGCTGCAAAACACGCACGACTCCGAATCAAACTCCGCGCTGGCAACGCTTTCGCTGGTGCGCTCCATTGGCACCGCCGTGGCGCCCGCCATTATGGTCGCGTTCATTGTGCACGCAAGCGCCAACATGCAGACGAACCTTATGAACGAGCTGCCCGAAGAAGTGGTCGTGAACCCCCTGCCCTACGCGCAGGTCATTGACAAGAAGATGGACGAAATGCGCGCGGACGAAGACACCGCCGCCATGCTAGAAGGCCAGGATATCCCCAAGCTAATGAGCTACACCACCATCGCCGTAGATATGAACAACACAAGCGAAAACGGCGATGTGAACGTAACCATTAGCCCCGCCATCATCGATGAGATGCAGAACTCCGACGTGACCACCATCGTGGGCGTGTGCAAGGACATGACGACCGATGTGTTTGACCAGCTCAAGCCGCAGCTTATCCAGAAGGCATCGGACGGCATGAACAGCGGCATTACCGCCATGGAAGGCGGCGCAGCGGAAATGCAGGACGGCCTGAACGAGATGGCTTCGGGTATCGAAGAGATGAACGCTGGCCTGGCGGGTTTGGGTGAAAGCATTGCCAATGTGGACTCCCAGATCAGCGAAGCAAACGCGAAAATCGACAACTTCGACGCGCAAATCGCCCAGATGCAGGAAGGCTCCGGCAAGATTCAAAACGGCATTGAGCAGATGAAGGCCGCGCTGCCTGGCATGAAAGCTCAGCTGGCAACGCTGACCGAAGGCACGACCGAATGGGAAGCACTGAACGGCAAGATTGCATCCGTGGAAGAGAACATCCCCGCCATGGAAGCCCAGAAAGCCGAACTTGACCAGGGCATTGCCGGTTTGAGCCAGGCGCGCGCCGGCGTGAGCGCAGGACGCTCCGGCATGACTGAAGGCCGCAACGAGATGCTGTCCGCGCAAAGTGAGATGGAGTCTGGCCGCAGCGAGCTGATGGGCGCACAAGCTAACCTGCAGGCCGCCTATGACGACTTGAGCGAAACGATTGCCGAGATGAAGGCCGCGCGCGATGCTATCCCCGCCATGTTTGACGAAGCGGAGACGAACTACCTGACCGCTGTGGATAATTGCGCAAGCGAGATTCAGGCCACGTATCAGCAAACGCTGAACAGCGGCTTCAAAGGCATGGCGATCTTCGTTGCTATCTGCGCGCTGGTTGGTTTGGCGCTGTTGCTTCCCTACAACGAAAACCGCAAGGAGCTCGCTGAGCCCTTTTGTTGACAAATTGCCCCACCTTTTGTCAACATTTCAC
>CAKTYF010000007.1 GCA_934631995.1 uncultured Eggerthellaceae bacterium | reverse complement strand
TTCATGGGCACGTTCGATCAGTGCATGGCCGCTGAGTCCACCATTGAAAGCCAGCTGATTCATTACACCACGAACGAAGCCGGCAAGTACGAGTTCGTTGTTCCTGTTGAAGCAGGCGAAAACACCTACGCCGTTTCTGCTTTAGGCAAGCGCAACTACGCTGCTTACAAGGCAGGCACGAAGGCATTCTGGCAGTGCGTGTACTCCCGCATGTTCAAGCTGGATACTGATGCTGAAACGCTTTGGACGGGCGACTACGAAGGTCAAGCTGCGCTGACCGCCTCTGTGACGGGCAAGGCTCCGGCGGTGACCGCTGCAACGCTGGATACCGTTGGCGGTCCTCAGTCTAACGGCTACTCCGAGACGGCGATCATCACCACCGATGCAACGGCTGCTTACATGGGCACTGCTGAAGCCGCCTCATTGACAACCGAAGGTATCATCGAGGCTGCCAATGGCACGCTTTCTTTGCCTATCGTTGGCGACAACCGCGGCGGTCTTCAGTCCTACGACGGCACGTTCACGGAAGCAATTGCGTTCCGTCAGGCCGACGACACCTGGATTGACACGACCGTCACGCTGAACAAGAACAACATGACGCTCACCATTGCGGGCGCTGCTGTTCCCACCGAGCCCGCCGCAACGGCAACCGTGAGCTACTCCGCGCAGGCGGCCGGCGCTTACCTGGCTGCTCCTACTACGGATAAGGAAGTGTCCGGTGACCTGGCCGAATCCTACGGCTATGCGGACTCCGTTCCTGCTTCTGAAGGTGTTTCCGCAGCTGACGTTATGGTTGCTGCCGCCATCGACGTGTTCGGTGAAGAGACTTTCACTGCCGAGACCGCCAGGACCATGTTGGATTGGGCGGATTCCGGTTGGGTGACGACGTACTTCGGTACTAACGCTTCCAATGGCTTCTTCGTGAACCATGCGTCTCCGAACGATGGCACCGAAGCTTCTTCTGGTGGCTACAATGGCACCCTGATTACCACCACGAAGGTCAACAGCGGTGACTTCGTTGAGTTCTACACCTATCAGTCCGATTCTTGGGCCGATAAGTACTCCTACGTTGAAGTTCCTGCTCAGGCTTTTGCCGGTGCGTCCTTCGAAGTAACCGTGACGGGCGTTTCCGCCATGAACGGCTATATGTACAAGGACGCTGCTGCCATGAAGGCTGCTGCTACCGCCTTGGAAGGCGTCAAGCTGGCCACGGTGGATGCAACGACTGGCGCGGTGACCGAGCTTGAGGGCGTTGTGACCAACGCTGAAGGCAAGGCAACGGTGACCCTGCCCGAAGGTGGCGACTACTACCTAGCCGCATGCGGCAGCGACAGCACGGGCACGCCCGTTATCATGAACCCCACGAAGGTGAGCGTTCTGGGCGGCACGTACAACATCACTGCTAGCATCAACAAGAACAGCGATCACACGCCGTTCACCATGTGCAAGGTGTCCGATGCTGCGCTGTTCGTTGACAACGGTACGATGATGGTTCGATTCAAGACTTCTTCCGCCAGCTACAAGGGCATCTTTATGGGCGTTGTGGCTGATGCAACGCTTGACAAGACCATCATGGGCGAGAAGACCTCCGACGGTTTCTACCAATTTGAGGTTCCGGTGGCTGCCGACATGCTGACCGCTCCTACGCCGGTCACGCTGTTGAAGAAGGACGGCAAGACGTTCTACAGCAGCAAGAAGTACGCCCTTGAACTGTCCTTGACTAACATGTCGAAGCTGGAAGGCGCAAGCCCTGCTGCTCAGGCGGTTATCGACACCATCGCTCAGCTGCCCGAGACCGTGACTTACGCTGATGGTGCGACTATTCGTGCTGCTCGCGCTGGTTACGATGCCTTGATGGACTTCCGCAAGGCTGAAGTTACCAACTATGACAAGCTGGTTGCTGCTGAAGAATCCTACAATCAGCTGCCCATCATCTGGCCTTCTCTGCCGAGTGGCTACGATGTTCTGAACGGCAACGCAATGGTAGACGACCCCTACTTCATGGTTGCTTACAACGATAATCAATCTAACATCTTCGTTCGCCTGTATGTTGACAGCCGCAACTACAACCGTGCGTTCAAGATGGCGGCAAGCGAAGTAACTGCCGAAACCACTGGCGGTACGCTGACCGCTGTTGCCGATTCCGATGCTGGCTACATTAGCTTCAGCGCCAAGGAAGTGCAGTTGGGCAAGACGTACCACTACACGTTGGCCAAGATCACCGATGGCGAGCTGAAGGCAACGAAGGAAATCTCCTTCACGCTGCCGAGCTTCCGCGGTTACAAGGCACTTGACGCTGGCACGTATGAGATGGCTCTGCAGTCTGATCTTGACGCGCTGAACGGCATTGCTGCCACCGTTGCTTCCGATGGCACCGCCATGACGGCTACTGTTACGCCGAAGACCGCCATCACCAAGGCGTTTGCAGGCACGGCCGAAGCCGCTGCTGCTGCAACCGAAGGCTTCATTGAGCCGAACGAGCAGGGTGCTCTTGTTCTGCCCATCACTCAGACCGACATCCCCACCGCTCTTGCGGTATTCGATGGCACGAAGTGGACTGACCAGCGCATTCAGGTTATTGCTGACGAAGCAACCCAGAATGTTATCAACGCTATCCAGAACATCTATCGCGATGGCGTTGACGAAAGCGGCAAGGCTCTGACGCGCGACGCATACTGGGATATTTATCCTGCTGACCGCGATGCCGTTGATGCAGCAAACGCTGCCTATCAGACGCTGACCGATGCTCAGAAGCTTGTTGTTAGCCAGTCCAACGAAAGCGAACTGCTGCACGCGGCGGCTATGTTCAAGGCTGCTGACTCCGTTTCTGCCGAGATTGCTGCGCTGCCGGCAACCGCTGAAGAGCTGGTTACCGCCAACGACTTCCGCGCCGTTATTGCTGCCAAGGATCATTACGATACGTGCGGTTCGAACATTTTCGACTGGTATCCCAACGGCCAGACCCAGGGCATCCAGGCACGCTACGTGCAGAAGCTGATCCCCACCGCTGACAAGGATAAGCTGACGGCGCTTTACGAAGTTGCTGCGACCAAGAATATGTTGGAAGCCAACGCTTCTGAAAGCACGGTTCAGCCGGGCGAAACCGTGACGGTTGACATTGTTGCGACTGCCCCGACTGCTCTGAGCTGCGCGCAGTTCAAGATTGCTGCGAGCGAGAACCTGAAGTTGACGTCCATTACGCAGGGCGCTGGCCTGAACCTTGCTGCTCCTGCTGTACGCAGTGCGGACGGTTCGTTCGAGGCAACCATCGGCAATGGCATTGTTACGTTCTACGGCAACACGGCCGATGCTGCACAGGGCATTGTGGTTGCGACCGCAACGTTTGAGGCTCTGGCCGAAGGCGAAGCGACCGTTTCCGTGAGCGACGCCGTGTTTGGTACTTCGGGCAACACGATGGATATCGAGGACATCGCGCTTCCCACGGCTACCAACATCACCATTGCTTACGCGGGCGACTTCAAGGTGTCCGAGGCTCCCTTCGTTGAAGCTTCTGGCATCAAGATGATCACGTTTGTGGGCGACGTTGCCGAAGGCAAGGTTGCAACCATGAAGGGCGCTCCCATGTTCAAGCTGGGCGACTCCTTTGTAGCGCTGGCAACTGCCGAAGAAGCTGCTACTCTGACGCGCGGCGACTTTGCCGTTACCGCAGGTGACGCTCAAGTTGTTGCTGCCGATGGCGACGTGAACATGAACGGCAAGGTGAATATTGTGGACGCTCAGCTCGCTTACGATATCGCACGTGCTGTGTACACCGACTTCAGCGCTGTTACCATGGAAGGCTTCCTGAAGGCCGACGTGAACGGCGATGCGTCTGTTGACGCGGTTGACGCGTTCGCCATCCAGCACTTCGCGCTGGTTGGTACGTTTAGCGAGTAATCGATTCCTCGCTTGGTGCGGTGCCTGCATGCGGTAAGCTTGTGGGCACTGCACTTTTTGCATTGAAAGTTGAATGCGCGGGTGGCGTGATTGTACCGTGCAATCGGTGCGGTCGCGCACACCACCTGCGAATCGCCCTGCGTAAGCGTGTGGCGAAGGGGAAAGGATGTATGTTTTGGCACGTTCAGCGAACAAATTGATTGCGGCATTGGCAAGCGCTGCTATGGCGGCTTCCCTGTGTCCGGTTTCTGCTGCTTTTGCCCAAGACGCAACTGAGTTGTCGGGAGCACCGGCTGCGATGCATAAGGCGCTTGGTAGCGCGGTTGTGCTCGAAGCCGATGCTGTCACGACGGCAAAATCCCTGATTAACGCGCTGCCTGAAGCTCCACAGATTACGGCGGCCGCTGCTGGTACGTATGATGCGCAAATCACCGAGGCTGCGGCGGCGTATGATGCCTTGGCCGAAGCGGATCAAAAAGCGCTTGATACCGAAACGTGTTTGGTTTCGAATCAGCCGTACGGTCGCGTGTTGGAATGCGCGCAATGGGCACTTAACGCCATGCAAGAGGTGGATGCTTCCACCACGCTTGGCGCGGGCACGTACAGCGCCGACACTACCCCTGCGTTGTCTTCCGAATACAGCAAGGGGAAGTCCACGTCGGCGCGTCAGCGTCCGTGGAGCGTGAAGGATGTTACGGTTGTAGATGGCAAGGCGTATGGAACTGTAACGGTGCAAAGCGATACGTATACCTATATCTATATGGCGGGTCAGAAGTTCCAGAACACGGCGGGGAAAAACCAGCATTCCACGTTCGAGAACGTTCCTATTGACCTGAATAGTACGCAATATCTCACGGCGTACTCAACGTCTATGCAGACCGAGATTGTGTTTTCGATTACCACGACCATTGATGAGTCCGCAACAGGTGGTGGCACGGGCGGTAGCACGGGCGGCGGCGAAACCCCTGGTGGCGGCTCTGGTGAAGGCGGCGGTGGTAGCACCGGTGGCGGAACCGAGAACCCCGGTGGCGGTTCGGGTAGTGGCGAGCAGGAAACTGTGACGCCCGCGCAGGTGGCGAAGCTAATCGAGGCGCTGCCGAGCGATCCGTATAAAATCACTATTGCGGATGTCTGCCAGATTCACGATGCGCAAGTTGCCTACGAATCGCTGACCGATCAGCAAAGGGCGTTGGTAGATGCTGTTCCGCTGCCGAGTGGTGTTTCATGCCAGCGCGCTTTGGAAGTTGCTGTTTGGGCTGTTCAGAGCCTTGCAATCACGGATAACTCCACAACTCTTGCCGATGGCGTGTATTACCTGAAGCAAGGCGATATGAAGACCGATATGGGCATTTCTGTGTCGCATCGTAACTTCTATTGGTCCGTGATGAAGATTGTGGTATCCAACGGAAAAGCAACGGCAACGCTGAAACGTAGCGGCGGAAACACGCCGATTGCGTCCGTTTACTTCGAAGGCCGCGTTCTTGACGCGAACCAGGACGGAACGTTCGCGATTCCTATCGCGCTTAACACTGATATGTATTTCTCTACGAAGCCGCGTGTTGATTCAACGACGGATTCCACGGTTGGCTTGATCTACCATCTGAACACAACGTTCGATGTTGCAAATGCGACGCCCGATGCAACCCTCGAAGAAGATGCAAACGGTGGCGGCGATAACACCGGCGGCTCAGGCGACGATAATTCCAGCAGCGAATCGACGGGCGCAACGACGGGCCCCGTTAACACCACGGGCAACGTTGGTTCTGTTGGCAATGGCAATGCACTGGGCTTGACTTCGAACTCCAACAATAAGAAGGCAAGCGCTAAGACCGCTGCAGCTGATAGCGATTCCAGTGCAGCTGCGACCAGCGCAAATGCGGCATCAGGTGCGCGTTCGGACAGCGCTGCGGGCGACGCGGGTACGGATGCAGACACGGCAATAATTCCGCCGCTGGCGGTTGGCGGCAGCTTTGCTGGCGTGGCGCTTGCGGGCGGTGCGGGCTTCTTCGCCCTGTTCAGGAAGCGTGAGCAGCACTAGCATGAAACTCATGAAACGGTTTACCTCCAACAGATTTGTTGACAAATTACCCCACCTTTTGTCAACAATTCGCGGCGCTGTTTTGTCAGCGGCACCTTCGGTGACTGCGGCGCTCCTTGGTGTTACGCTCGCGCTGTCCCTGACGGCGGTGCCCGCGCAAGCGTGGGCGAAATACACCGATGTGAGTTCACAATACCCAGCTGCGCAGGACTTGACCGAAGTCGCGCGCGACGGTTTAGCTTCCATCGGAAAAAGCATTTATCCCGCGGTTGTTCAGGCGGGAAACATTGTGGATGGCACGTATGTTGTGCCTGCGTATACATCTTCGCGCATGTGCAATTTCTATGCGTCCTTGTCGGATGCCACGGCAAAAAACAATCCAAACCAGGTGGTTTTGAATGTGTCGGGCGGCGTGGTCACTGCAACGTTTTATATGTCTGGTGCGTACACTGCGCTGTATTTCGGCACGGCAGATCAGGCGGCCGCTCTTGCGCCTGCGGACGGCCTAACGCCTTCGCCTTCTTACTTTACCGATGGCAACGATTCATACGATACGGGTCACGGTCCTTTTACGGTGCAGCTGGCCTCGTTGAATACATCGTTCCAGTTCGCGGTATATAACGGCGGCACGAAAGGTGTAGCGGGCGGCGCGTGGTACAACCGTTTGGGCTCGGTTATTATCACGAACGATTTTGCGGAAGCGCACGTCATGGGCGTGTCGCCCGATCCCACGCCAAGCCCCGACCCTGATCCTGATCCCGATCCCGGCAGTGGCGGCAATGGTGGTACGGGCGGCTCGGGAAGCGGGGAGTCGAACAACAACAACGCGTCGGATGGCGAGGAGCAAAACGAGCAGCAGCAGACCCCCGAAGAGCAGCAGTCCAATCAGGAAGGCGAAGACGGCGACCAGCAGGAAAGCGTGGCTGGTTCGGTGATGCGCGGAAAGCGCATTACCATCGTGAGCGCCGATGACGAGAAGGGCAGCAACTCCCAGACGGTACTTGACGGCGATTTGCTTTCGCTTGAGGGTTTAACCCCTGCTCAGGTGGCTGCTCTTTCTGGTGCACTTGCGGTTTTGGCGGGCGCAGTCGCATTTATCGTGCGCTTCTTCCTGCAGAAACGCGGCGGTCCCCTGTTGAAGGGTCAGCCGCCATTGGAAGACCAGCCGCCATCGAGCGACTAATCGCTGGCATACCGAAGTGGCGCTGCGATTGCCGAATGCTTGACCGACCCATTGACCAAAGCTTTACCCATGAAACAACGATTCGCATGCAATGCAAAAACGCGAATCGAACTGGTTTGAAAGGATATGTTCCATGCTTGTCAAATTGATGCACACCATTTCTAGTGCGCTGCATGACCCCGTAATTGTGCTGCTTATTGCGCTAACCGTGCTGGTAGTGGCGCTGCTGGGCATGCTTATCGCGGAATTTTTCACCGAGCGTCGCTATTTCAAGCTGTCGCTTCCCGTTCTGATTGACGACCTTTCTACAACCGATGATCCGGAAGCGGCCATCAGCGAAAGCGCGCTGCTGTGGCGTCAGAAGAAACGCCTGTTGGAGCTTTTGAAGCACCCGCAAGCAAGCGATGCCGCGCGTGAGAGCTTGGCAGTGAACATTGTTGCGCAGGAGCAGACGCTCTACGACAAGCGCGTGAAGGTGACCGACCTTATTGCGAAAGCTTCTCCCATGTTGGGCCTGATGGGAACATTGATTCCGCTGGGTCCTGGCATTGCGGCGCTGGAAGAAGGCGCGCTGGATATTTTGTCGAAGAGCTTGCTTACCGCGTTTGACACCACGGTTCTGGGTTTGGTTGTTGCTGCGGTGGCGCTGCTGATTTCGACCATCCGCAAGAGCTGGTACGTGCAGTACATGGCGGCGTTCGAAGCTGCGTGCGAGTGCGTGCTGGAAAAAGCGAACGAGCAGGCGGCTTGCGGTTCTGCCGACGATGCCACTCGCGCGATTCCCCGTGTTGCCGCACACGAAACCGCAGGTGAGAGCCGTGCTTAGGCGTCATCACAGCATTTCGCTGAACCGCGTAGGTGCAACATCAAGCAGCATGGGTATTGGCGGCAGTGATGTTGATCCCAATTCGTCGCTCACGAACATCGCCGACTGCATGCTTGTGCTTATGCTGGGTTTCCTGGTTGCGCTGGTTGCGCGCTACAACATTGATTTAGTGCCCCAGGAAGACAAAGTGACGGGCATTGAAGTGAACATGGATGCCGATGGCGATGGCATGATCGATGAGAATTACACGAATGCCGGTAACGTGTATTACGATTCTGCCACGGGCAATTATTACCTGGTAGAAGAGTAGTTTTGGCACGTTACGGCGGCAGTGCGGATGCGTGCTATGCGTGGGGGTTCGGTACGCTGCGGTGCGGTGAGACTGCGACCGGCGTACGGCGTTGCGACGGAACCGCGTGGCCGGCGTGCAAGGCAACAACGAAGTAAGGAAGAACCATCGCTCAGAAATTCTCAGAAGGAACGCGCACGTGGCAGCTTCTCGTAGCTGCTCCTTTTGCGCGCCTTGCTGTTGCGCTCGCGGTGGCTGCGCTTGCTTTCGTGGCGGTGATTTCCGTTTTTGTTGCGCCAGTGTCTTCCGCCTATGCGGATGAGCCCCAGGACACGCGTGCGTTCGCGCAGCGGGTAGTGGCAGCGCAGCCGGTGCTCACGGTGGGGCAGCAAACGACAATTGACGTGCGTTTGACCTGCGATAATTTTACCGAATACCCCATGTATGCATATGCATCTACCATTTGCGTTGACACGAACGTTCTGCGCATCGATGCGGTTCAAACGCGTAAAGGCGTGGATGCCTTTGTCAAAGATCATGCTTCCACCGACGGCAAGCAAGGCTGGTCCGATGTGGTGATCAACTTCCTGTCGCGCAAGTTATCAGGCGAAACGTGGCAGCAGGACGAAACGGTGATCACGCTTGTGGTCACGCCGGTCGCGGCGGGAAATGCAAGCGCTTACACGAATCGCGTCAATATCTCCAATAAAACGGGCATGTCACATATGCCGTGCGCGCTGGTCAACCTTGCTGCGCCAATCAGCGAGCCGCTGCCGATTTCCATCGAAAGCTCTCCGTACACTTCTGCAAGCAGCTTCGCTTTAGTCGCTTATATCGAAACCGTTCCCGAAGGATTCGTGCCTTGCTTTGCGGGCAGTCCGTTCGCGTGGGACGGGAATCGCTTTATCGCGCTTATCGATTCAACAACATTTCCCCAGCTCAAAAGCTCAGACTTCACCTTGGAAGAGCGCGTGCCAACAAGCATTGTACGCGGCGATGCAAATGGCAACGGAACCGTGAACATCATCGATGCCCAAATTGCCTACGACGGAGCGTGTGGCACCTTCGCCGACTTCTCCACGTTGCCTATGCTAGGCTGGCTTTCTTGCGACATGAATGGCGATGGGCGCGTGGATGCCGCCGATGCTTTCGCCATTCAAGCAGCGGCTCTGTCGAAAGAGGCGTTCGCTTAATCGTGCCAAGGATCGAAGAGGACGGCTTTATCTTTGCCGAATCGGGGTTTGCCCAGCCAAGTTGCATGGCGGCCCTGTCGAATTAGGGTGGGGAAATCCCGATAATCGTTTCTGCCGTTTTTCCCGTGCTATACTGTCACGGTGCTTTTTACGCGAATTATCAGCGTTTATGACCTAAAGGGAAGGAACTGCGGAATGAAACAAATACAGAGACGGTTGCGCTCGCACAAGGCGTTGGTCGCGGCGGCGTTGGTTGCGGTCTGCTGTATTTCGGTTGCAGGGACTGCATGCACATCAGGTTCGGCATCGAGCGAAGCTGCATCAAGCGCTTCGAGCGCAGTGGAAACGCCAAGCACCATTGAGCGCGTTGCGGGCAATGCGTCGGTCGACACTGCCGTGAGCAGTTCTCAGGCGGCTTTTCCCCAGGGGAGCGAATACGTTATTCTTGCGCGCGACGACGACTACAAGGACTCCATGAGTGCCACGGGTCTTGCGGGCGCCTACAACGCTCCCATTCTGCTTACGAATCGAACGGCAATGTCGGCGCAAACGCTCAAGGAAATTGATCGTTTGGGCGCAAGGACGGTTTTCCTTATTGGCGGAACCGGCGCTGTTTCCCCTGATGTCGAAGGCGTTTTGACCGAAGCGGGCGTGAACGTGCAGCGCGTTTTCGGCAATGACGCAAGCGATACCTCGGTGGCATGTGCCAAGATGATTGAAGCGAAAGACGGCGGCCGCAACAAGCAGGACACGGCCATTGTGGCAACGTCCATTGATTTTGCCGATGCGCTTTCCGTTTCTTCCTATGCCTATAAATACCATGTTCCCATTTTCATTGTGACCAGCAAGGATTCGTCCGAAGGCGATCGCGTTTTGCGCGCCGATGCACGCGCCATGATTGACGCGTATGAAAACGTGCTTGTTCCCGGTGGTCCCGGTGCGTTGCCAACGTCTTCTGTTGAGGACATTTGGGAAGATAAAGTGACGCGCATCTTCGGTTTGACTGGCTACGATACTTCAGTTGCGGTTGCTAAGAAGATGATGGCCGACGGCCTTCTGAAGGGGTCGGCTGTTGGCGTTGCGAATGGCACGGCGGACGCGAAGGGCGTTGATGCCTTGACCGCTTCTGCGCTTTTGGCGAAAAACGATGCGCCTTTGGTTCTGGTCGAAGGTATCACCAGCACTGTTGCTGCAAACGCCTTCATTGGCGATAACAGCAAAGCGTTCGATAAAGCGTTCGTTTTCGGTGGCTCTGCCGTTTGTCCTGATAGTCTGGTAAGCGAGATCGACAAGGCGCTGCGCGGCGTGGTGCATTACGTGGCGGTTATTGGTTCGGATTATTGGACGTCGTCAAAGACGAAGCTTCACCTTCAGGGTTCTGACCTTATGATGCTGATGCGCGTTGATACCGAAACGGCCACGGTCTCGTTTTTGAGCGTGCCGCGCGATACGTATTACGTGCAGAAGGGCGACGATTTCCAGCCGAATTATCCGGGCGAGACATGCTCCAACTGCTCTGGTAAAACGTGGTATAAAGCGAACTACGCTTTCCATTATGGTTACTATCAGGCAAAAAGCGATGGCGCCGATCATGTTCAGGCAACGAATGCCGGTGCCGTGAAGGCGTGCGAAGCTATAAGCGAAATCACGCAAGTCGGTGTTGCCGATTACGTTGTGTGCGACCTGATGACGTTCCAGAAGATTATCGACCTGGTTGGCGGCTTGCAGATTGATTTGCCGTACGACATCGATTACTTCTTCTACGATAAATCTCACGAAGATGTTCACTTGGATGCTGGCGAGCAAACGCTGGACGGCTTCAACTCGATGGTTGCTGCGCGCAGCCGCGTTTCGTATCGCGAATATGGACTGGACGAGGATGCCACACGTCAGGTGGTGGATCGTCAGATGTTCGGCAACTTGATCAAGGTGGCGCTCAATTCCGATAAGATTGGCATGGGTAGCACGGGCGATCTGCTGAACAAGCTGGTATCGAGCGGCCTTGTTGAGACGAACATCAGCAGTGCCGAGATTACCGAATGGTGCAATGCGCTGCAGGCGAACAAGAGCAACTTGGTTCTGCAGAGTGCAAGTGGTCCGTACGAGGTGAACCGCTATCAGCTGCCTGAACTGGGGTCCGATAAAGAAGGAAGCGTTCAGACGTTGGTCGATTACGATCAGGCGGCCTACCTTGCCATTGCCCAGGAGTTCTGCGCGGGCGAGCGCTTGGATAGCGCTTACGACGCGAAAACGTGGAATTAACGTTTGGTGCTTGGTTGGTTACGGGAAGTGCTCAGGAGTAGTTGATGCGGGATTCGCAGCATAATCACAATGCCTACCAGGGAAAACATGCTCGCGTGGCGCTTGATAGCGCCTGCAATGCATGCTCTGCCAGCGTCGAGCAAGATGCAGGCGCCAATGAAGGCTCTCTGCGTGATAAGGCGCGTGCACCGCAGCATGCTAATATCCCGCCAAGCAGCGGACAGCGGCAGCCTAGGGGTGCGCGTTCTAGGCGCAAGCGCCGGAAAGCCCCCCTTGTCATTTTGAGCGTGCTGCTTGCGATTGTCCTTGCCTTTGGCGCTGCAGTTGCCCTTTATGCAGGCAGTTTATCGGGCGCTATCTCTTACAAGGGCGATTCCGAACAGCTCAACAGCGTGCTTACAAAAGCAAAAGCAGGACAACCGTTTTATATCTTGGTTATTGGCTCCGATGAGTGGGAAGACAACGGCGCTCGAAGCGATGCCATGGTTTTGGTGCGTGTTGATTTGAAAACGCCGACCATCACTATGGTTTCGGTGCCGCGCGACACGCCGTATCAGATTGATGGGCGCACGGTAAAGCTGAACCAGGTGTTTTCCGAGCAAGGCGAGGCTGCTTGCATTGAAGCCGTATCGCAGCTAACGGGTGTTGGTATCTCGCATTTCGCCAAAGTGGGCTTTGACCAGCTTGAAGAGGTTGTAGACACCCTGGGTGGCGTTGAAGTTGACGTCCCCTACTCATTCGATTACCAGGTTTACACCCACGACAGGCCGACCGTTCATGTGGATGCTGGAAAGAATGTTCTTGACGGCGAGCAGGCGGTTGCACTCGCACGCATGCGCACGGCTTATTCCTACCAGGGTATTACGCAAGATGCCATTCGCCAGGCAAACGTCCGCGCGCTTATGGTGGGCATCATCAAGCAGGTTTTGACGAAGCCTTCCCTTGAAATGCTGGGTCAAATCCGTGTGCTTGCTTCTATGGTAGAGACCGATATTTCGCTTGTTGACCTGGCCTCGTGGGCAATGAAAATCACCAGCAGCGGTAGCGTTACCGTCTATTCCTGCACCGGCCCCACCGAGGGTAACCTTGATTCAAGCACGGGTTTGTGGCTTACCGAGGAAGCCCCCGAGCAATGGGAAAAGATCATGGCAGAGGTTGATGCCGGAAGAGACCCATCTGCAGTTATGGAGCGCACTGAAACCACCGATGGTGCCGCGCAAGTCGGATCTTCCGAGGTGATTGAGTTCGGTAAATAGCATTTTTTGCCGTATGGAGTCTATTTGTAGTTGTTGGAAACCTAAAAATAGGAGATTTTTGAAGAAAAGTCAAAAATCTCCTATTTTTCATGCATCTAAACTGAGCAAAATAGGAGAAAATAGCGTTCTTTTCAAAAATCTCCTATTATTTACCTTGGTTTCAGACGTACTAATCCATAAAGCGTTCCAAAAATGCCTATCGGAGGCAAAAATAGTAAACAAAAATAGGAGATAATCGAGAAATTTTCGATTTTCTCCTAAAAATGAGACAATCATTGGTTTAAAAATAGGAGAAAACTCAAGAAAAATCGAAATTCTCCTATAATGGCCTGATTTCAATTCAAGTGGCGTCTATTTGGCTATGTGGATAGGCCGGCTGTCTCTAGGCATTCGCGTCTGCGCCACCAATGGCATCGATATCGTAAGGCGTGGTCTGGTAAACGTAGTAGTTCAGCCAATTCGTATAGAGCAGTTGCGCGTGTGCCCTCCAGGTGGCACGCGGCTCTTGCGTGGGGTCGTCGTTGGGGAAGTAGTTCTCCGGAATGGCAAAATTAACGCCGCTTGCCGTGTCGCGCAGGTACTCATTTTTCAGCGTGTCGGTGTCGTATTCGGGGTGGCCGAACACGAAGAAGTTGCGGCTGTCAACGCTTTTTGCCAGGTAAACGCCTGCGCGGTCGCTTATTGCCAGAATCTCAAGCAGGGGATTCTTCTCAATGTCTTCTGCGCTGACCTCGGTGTAGCGCGAATGGGGCGCCATGAAAACGTCATCGAATCCGCGCACGAGCGGCGAGCTTGGCTTTACCACGTTGTGCTCGAAAACGCCCAGCCGCTTTTCGGACAGTTCGTGCTTGGGCACGCCGTAATGGAAGAAGATGCCGGCCTGCGCGCCCCAGCAAATGTGCAGCGTGCTGTGAACGTGTGTTTGCGACCATGCCATGATTTCGCACAGTTCGTCCCAGTAATCGACTTCTTGAAAATCAAGCTTCTCAACAGGTGCTCCCGTAATAATCATGCCGTCGTAATGGCGGTCCTTAATGGTGGGGAAATCGGTGTAGAACGTCTCGAGATGCTGCTCGGCAACGTTTTTCGCTTCGTGGCTGATGGTATGCAGAAGATCAATTTCAATCTGAAGCGGCGTGTTGGATAACTTACGCAGAATTTGCGTTTCCGTCACGATTTTTGTGGGCATCAAGTTCAAAAGAAGCAGCTTCAGGGGGCGGATATCCTGCGACAACGCGCGGCGCTCCGTCATAACGAAGATGTTCTCGCTCTCAAGCGTTTCGGTTGCAGGCAGTTGATCAGGAATGCGAATGGGCACGATACGTCCTTTTCGTTCTATGGTTTTGCAGCGCAGCGTTGCGAAGCTTCATGCGCCGCCTTGGTTTTACGCGCAGGCAATCACGCACTATGGTGTGACATGCGGCATTGCTAATGATACTCGAACTAAAATGCTCTAGATTCATTTTTATTCGATATCCAGCTATTGATTAAGTTGATAGCTGGATCAAGATGACTTGCGACAATCGTGGTCAATCTGCGGTTTTCCTGATAGTCGGAATAAGCGGGTTTCTGAAACGGCTGCCCTGTAGACCCGCTCCGTGTGCTCATAAGTCTTTGCTTTGCCGCCTGCTCACCCTGACGGTTGGCTAGGCGGCGGTTTACGCGTTCCGTAAGTCTTACCAAATGCCCAGAAGCGCCTGCATTCCCAGGCTTACGCACGCAATGGCAACCCAGCAGCATGCGCCCAGCACAATGGGCTTCGCCCCCGATTTCACCAGGCCAACAAGGTCGGTGTTCAGGCCAATTGCCATCATGGCCATAACAATGAAGTACTTCGAGAGCATCTTCAGCGGGCTGAACAACGCGGGATCAACGCCTGCCGTGGTGGCAACGGTGGTAATGATAGAGGCCACCACGAACCACAGGATGAACATTGGGAAGGCGCGTTTCAAGCTGAATGCGTTGCCACCTTCAGCCGTTTGACCTGCGGCTGCTGCGGCTTTTGCCTCTTTGCGCGCGGTCCACAGCGCCAACACGAGCGTGATGGGGATAATCGCCAGCGTACGCGTGAGCTTCACGATGGTCGCTTGGCTTAACGTGTCGGCACCAGGGTGCATGTCGTCCCAGCTTGATGCAGCAGCGGTGACTGATGATGTATCGTTGACGGCCGTGCCGGCGAACAGCGCAAAGCCCTGGTCGGAAAGACCCAGCCACGAACCCAGCGTGGGGAAGACGAGTGCGGCCACAACGTTGAACAGGAACACAACCGAGATAGCCTGGGCGACTTCCTTATCATCGGCTTTAATCACGGGCGCCGTGGCGGCAATGGCGCTTCCGCCGCAAATGGAGCTGCCCACGCCAATAAGCACGGCGCTGTTGCTGGGTACCGAAAGCGCGCGATACATCACGTAGCTCACAATGAGCGAGGTGGCAATAGTCGAGCAAATGATGGGCAGCGACAGCGTTCCTACCTGGGCAATTTGTGCCAAGTTCAGCCCGAAACCCAAAAGGATAACCGCGTATTGCAGCACTTTTTTGCCCGTGAACTGAATGCCGTCGGCGCATGCGCCCTTCTTTTTCCAGAACAGCGCAATGATCATGCCAATCAAAATGGCGAAAACAGGGCCGCCTACCAGGGGAAAGAGCGTGCCTAAAATCCAGCAGGGGAGTGCGAGCAGCGCGCATGCGCACACGCCCGCAGCGCGTTTTTTGATAAGTTCCATAGGATAAAGCCTCGAATTCCGTTATTGCGACTTGAACTGCTGTGTTGCTTAATCGGTCGCACTTCCCGTTAGAAGAGCGGTATGCTTTGGTGCCGAATGTCAAGCCACGTGTATTTTCCGCTTGGAATTTTACTCTTATCTTGCGGTAAGGAAACTGCGCTCGCTAATTTACTTACTTCTTTTTCCCATACGGAAAGTCGCGAAGGGGTATTATATGCAGAAAAGAATCTTTGCGGAAAAGAATCAATCCGATTGGAGGATATATGGACATCTCAACTTCTATCAGCGTGAACGAGGCGCGCGAGCTTGTTCGCCAGAATGTGAAGCCAGGCGGCATTGTAAAAGTATTCCCTGATCAAGCGGTTGGCCGTGTTCTTGCTTCCGATGTCTACTCCGATATTGACGTTACGCCGTTCGACGACAGCGCCATGGACGGTTTTTGCCTGCGTAGTGCCGACATTGCCGCTGCCAGCGACGATGCTCCCGTAAGCTTGACGTGCGTTGCCCACATTGGTGCGGGCTCTCATTACGACCAGGTCATTCAGGCTGGTCAGTGCGCACGCATTATGACGGGCGCGCCTGTTCCCGAAGGCGCCGATACCGTGGTCAAGATCGAGATTGTAACGTTCGAAGGCCAAGGTTCCGTGGGCGACGCCATTACGTTTGCCGCTCCTTCCAAACCGGGCAATAACATTCGCAAAGCGGGCGAAGAAGCGAAGAAGGGCGACTTGATTCTGCGCGCGGGCGCGGTCATTACTCCCGCGGGAGCAGGCCTTTTGGCATCGACGGGCAACTTGGAAGTACCCGTATATGCCGCGCCGAAAGTGGGCATTTTCACCATTGGCAGCGAGCTGGTTGATGCCAGCGAAGTGCCTGGTCCTGGCATGATCCGCGATAGCAACGTGTACTCTATCAGCGCTTATGTGCGCGCAGCAGGTTGTGAGCCAGTTGTGTATCCGCGTGTGACCGATAATGAGCAGCAAATCGAAGACGCCTTCAAACGTGCAGCGGAAGAATGCGATGTTGTTGTTTCAACGGGTGGCGCGTGCGCCGGCGATTTCGACTACACCCCCGCGATCCTTGAGCGCTTGGGCAAGATTCACTTCTTGCGCGTGAACATGAAGCCGGGAAAGAGCCAGCCGTTCGGCGAGATCAACGGAAAGCCGGTTTTCGTGCTTTCGGGCAATCCGGGCGCCTCGGCCATGGGCTTTGAGATTTTCGTGCGTCCTGCGCTGCGCCTTCTGCAGGGCTTTACCGCCATCGATCACCCCACGATTACGGCAAAGCTTTCCGCGGATACGAAGAAGAAAGACGCGCGTTTGTTCTTCAATCGCGGCTTCCTGTCCAAGGATGACCAGGGAGAATACGTGGTGAGCATGTGCAAGAACCAGTCAAGCGGACTGTATGGGTCGCTTCAGGAATCCGACTGCCTGGTTATTCTGCCGGAAGGTGCAGGGCTTATTTCTGCGGGCACGCCGGTGACCTGCGTTCTTAACCGTATCGACGAAGGCGCTCTTTTGTAGCGCCTTCTTTCTGGGGGTTCAGCGCGCGCTATTGGCAAGGACCGGGGCTGCGCGCGCTGGCGCCAGAGGCTTCTGGGGAGGGAGCTCAGCGCGTGCTATTGTCAAGGCCGCTTGGGGCCCTGCGCGGAGCCTTCGACTGTGCTCTTATCTGCACTTCCGCTTGTTCCTGTTCGAATTCGTCCAGTTTTCGATGCATTTCATATATTTTTTCTTGCAAATAGACTTCAAGAGAAATACTCTTAGGACAAATGATTCTGAAATGTAAATAATTGTATTTCAGAATAATTTAAGGAAACTAAATGAAAGGGGTAACAATGAAAAAGTTTACCAAGATTGCTGGCGTTGCCATTGCAACGTTTGCCCTGGTAAGCGGCTTGGCTCTTGCAGGATGCTCATCCTCGTCTTCAAGCGCATCCGCTTCTGCTTCTGCCTCCGCGTCCGCCGAGCAGGTTCAGCTGCAGATTTTCGCAGCAAACTCCTTGCAGAAGGCGCTCCCCGAGGTTCAGGACCTTTACACGAAGGCTAACCCGAACGTTACGTTTGCTGATACTCAGTTCGAGGCTTCCGGCACGCTGATCAAGAAGCTTGCCGATGCTCCCGGTTCTGCCGATGCTTTGATTACTGCCTCCAAGGCAACTATGGACACCGCCGAGAACGCCGGTTCCATTGATGCTGCTACTCGTTCCGATATGTTCAAGAACGACCTGGTCATTTGCGTGAAGTCTGGCTCCGACCTGAAGATTGCTTCTATGGACGACCTGAAGTCTGACGCTATTACTTCCATTGCTATTGGCGACCCCAATGTTGTTCCTGCGGGCAAGTACGCGCTGCAGAGCCTTGAGAGCGCCGGTCTGGTGACGTACGATACCGCCGAGGACGGCACCATTGAGAACATCGTTTGGGATGAGAGCATTAGCGGCAAGATGAACGCGGGCGCCGACAAGGTGGGCACGGTTGCTAAGTACGTTTCCGGCGGTCAGTGCCAGGTTGGTTTCGTGTACACTTCTGATATCTACCGTTACGACGGCGTAGAAGTCGCATACACCACCGATGCTTCTTCGCACAAGAACATTCTGTATCCGGGCGCTGTTGTTGCTGGCGCAAAGAATGCAGAAGTTGCTGCCGACTTCCTGAACTTCTGCTCCACGAACGCAGAAGCTCTGAAGATTTTCCAGAAGTACGGTTTTGAGCTGGCATAATAAAGGGCTGCAACAGGCTGTGTAGTGAAAGGAGCGGGTGGCACGAATGCGCTGCCCGCTCGTTTTCGTGAACGGCGCCTGCTGCGTGTGCGGCTGTTGCGCGTGTGGTTGCGGCATGCTGAACGTTCGTGCGATAAGCTGTCGGCGCAGGTTGGCGCAGGTTAGCGTGTGGGTATAAAAGTTCGAAGGGGAACGCGTGAAGGTTATCAAGAAGCTTGCCATGTGCCTGGCATCGGCGCTGATGTGTGCGATGCTTTTGCCCGCGGTATCGTGGGCCGATTCGTCTGATGCAACCTATAAAGCCGCTTTCACGGCTGATCAACAGGTTGGATCAAGCGAGTCGTCGGCGGAGATTTCCGAAGATGCAACCGCCATTGTTATGGGCAAGGATAGCTTTGGCTTCTCGTCCTTTGAGCGCTTGAACAAGGGCACGAACAGGGCTTATTCGGGAACGTATTACGGCTACCGCTACCAAATGGCTTCTGCCGATGCCTTCGCGGTGGTGAATGCGCGCGGCTATTCCCTTGTGTACATTCCGGCATCGCGCGTTTCTGCGCTGGGCATTTCGCTGTCCGATGCTTCGTTCCAGGAAGAATTTATCAGCATGCTTAAAACAATCGATAGCGCATCATCGAACGGCGGAACGCGTTTGGAAACACTTGATAACCAGGTGTTTTTCACCAGCGCACCGCAAGTTGAGATGGGTGGCTACACGTATTCGTTTGGCGTTGAGGTCGAAGAAGGCGTGTATTACGCCACCATCACGCAGGGCGATTCGGAGGATTGCAGCGCGGGTGGCATTTACGCGGAGTCGGGCTTGATTTTGCCGGCGTCCGAGATTTCCGTGGTGGGCGCGCCCACGGGTCTTGCCTGGGTTGCGCGCTTCCTGCAAGAGCTTGACTGGAGCCCGCTGTGGGTGTCGCTGCGCACCACGGGCGTAGCGATTGTTATTATCTTTCTGCTGGGTCTTTTGGCGGCGTGGCTTACCGTTAAGGCGTCAAGCAGGCTCAAGGGCATTTTGGACACCATCTTCACCATTCCCATGGTGTTGCCGCCCACGGTTTGCGGCTTTTTGCTGCTCATGCTGTTCGGCGGAAATTCTGCAACGGGCAAGTGGCTTATCGCTCATGGCATTGACATTGTGTTCACGTGGCCGGCAACGGTTATTGCCTGTTCAGTGGTGGGTTTCCCCATGATGTATCGCACGGTGCGCGGCGCGTTCGAGAATCTGGATGCGAACATGCTTGATGCGGCCCGCACGCTGGGCTGGGGAGAGGCGCGCATCTTTACGCGCATCATGGTGCCGCTGGCCTGGCCTTCTATTGCGGCAGGCACGGTGCTGGGCTTTGCGCGTGCCATGGGCGAATTCGGCTGCACGTTGTTCTTCGCAGGCAACTACGTTGGCATCACGCAGACTATTCCGCTGGCAATTTACTACGACTGGATGGGCGGCAACACCGACGCGGCCATCTTCTGGGTCATTGTGGTTATCCTGATTTCGTTTTTGGTTATCCTGTTCATCAACGTGTATTCTTCGCGCACGCAAAAGTATCTGGCGCGACCCTCCCAGGGGAAGAAGCGCGGGCGGAAACAGGGGCGCGGCTCGGGAGCTGCAGGTGACGGCAACGGCGCTGTGGCGGCTACCGATGGTGGCGTGACTGCGGGCGCTGCGGATGGCGCGGCGACGTGCGCCAATGGCGGCGCGATCGTTTCCGCTGATGGGTCCGGGGTTCGCAGATGCAAGGAGGTGCGCGATGAGCGTTGTTGTTGACATTCGCAAGAAGCTTGCGACGTTTGACCTTGAGGTGAGCTTCGAGGTCGGAAACGAAACGCTTGGCTTTCTGGGCGCTTCCGGATGCGGCAAATCGATGACGTTGCGCTGCATTGCCGGTGTTGAGACGCCTGATGAGGGTAAGATTATTGTCAACGGTACCACGTATTTCGATAGCGCGGCGCGGGTGAACATGAGCCCGCAAAAACGCAAAACCGCCCTGTTGTTCCAAAACTACCAGCTGTTCCCCCATATGTCGGTAGCAAAAAATATCGCGGCTGGCCTGGGTAAAGATGTCCCCGCCGAGGAACGCGACCGCATTGTGCAGGCGGAGCTGCGGCGTTTTTCGCTTATAGGATTCGAGGACCGCTATCCCTTGCAGCTTTCGGGTGGTCAGCAGCAGCGCGTTGCGTTGGCGCGCATGTTGGCGGCCCGACCTGCGATTTTGATGCTTGATGAGCCTTTCAGCGCGCTTGATTCCCACTTGAAAGCGCAGCTTGAGCAGAACATGCAAGCGCTTTTCGACAGCTTCGACGGCAGCATTATGTATGTAAGTCACGATATTGATGAGGCGTATCGCTTATGTGATCGCATTGCCGTGGTTGATAACGGCAAGATTGAGTCGATTGGCACGCCAGGAGAGACCGTGGGGCGGCCGTCATCGCTTGCCGCCATGAAGCTTTCCGGGTGCAAGAACATGACACGCTGCGAGTATCGTGACTCGCATGCCGTTTGGTGTCCCGAGTGGGGTGTGGAGCTCAACGTTGACGAAGAGGTGCCAGAAAACGCTATCTATCTGGGTGTTCGTGCTTCGTATATTCATCTTGCCACGGGGCATTGTCCGCGAAATGTGTACCGCGCGCGGGCTCTTCACGCGAGCGATTCGCGTTTTGAGCATTGGGTGACGCTTGATTTTGAGACGGAAAAGCAGCTCGATCACCAGCGCGCGCAGGGAGCGTATCTGGAGAAAAGCTACGTGCAGCTGAAGCAGGATAAACTTGCGGTAAAGCAGGAGGAGTTCATCCAGTCGGGCGATGTGGTTGACTTGTGCATTCCACCCAGCGCCATCTACACGGTAACGCATTAGGCGCTTGCTTCCGGGACGCCGACCCCGCCAGGTTTTCTTGCCTGGGTGTTCGTTCAAGGGTGATGAGATGTTTGTCTAGCTCTGATTTACCTTGTTTGGAATGGTCGTGCAAGGTGATGTGCAGAAATTGACAAGTTTCCGAAGCTTTTGGAAAGAAATGATGCCGTGAAGGCGCTTGAGTAGCCCTTCGCGGCATCTTCCGTATTTACGACCTGGGGAAATGCAAGCCGCACACCCTTTTCAGATGCGCTGCTGTTCCAAAAGTCTCGTAAACTTGTCAATTTCTGGCTGTTTGCTTGCATGGGGTCGTTTTGTTTGCAGCAAAAGCCCACTCGGAAAGCTTGCTAAAAAGAAAATTACGCAGCCCCTTCTCCGCCGCTTAGGGTGCCGAATTCTTTAATGGAAAGGTCGGGTGCAAGGGCGATGTCCTTGAATTTTGTTGCTTTGAAGAGGTTATTTACAGCGTCGACAACATTAGAGTCTACAGCATATGACTCTACTGTTAGCTTGCGAAGACTGCTTCGGGTTGCATTATCTAGAGCTTTTTCGAGTTTTTCATCCCAGTCATCAGCATATTTATAAATGGTTTCGTCTTTGAGAGAGCTTACCGAGTTGCTATATTTGTACCTTCCCTTGTCGGATGAATACGTGAAATAGTAATAGTTCTGAACGGGTTGACCGTAGGAGTTGCTTCCTTGTACTTGGAGAGCTATTCCTTTCTCTCTTCCGCCATACCACGCCTTCTTTAAGACGAAGGAGTCAGAATCTTTTAGGTTTTCAAGGCAATCGGTTTTGAACACGTAAGCGATGCCATTGACGAATGAGATCGTATCCTTTTGCTCGGTTGTTTCCGCTAACTGAAGAGCGTCTTCGAATTTCCCAGCAGAGCATGCACCAAGGAGAACTCTTTTCTTCTCATCGTCAGATGCGGCAAGTGAATACGCGATATCGTACTTGCCTTTTTCGATAATCTTCCCAAGCATTTCCGGCTTGGCATCTTCTGCGCTCTTTTCATATGCCGCTTTATATTCTCTGGCGGCAAAAAGCTCATCAGGTGTTCTGAACATGGGAGGAACTATTAAGAGCGCGGCAATGACCACGATTGCGACGACGGCGACTGCGCCAATCTTCTTTGCTCCAAATTTCTTAATGAAAGAGGCTTTTTCTTTGGTCTTCTCCGAGGCGCTTTCTTGTTCGGGCTTCGCTGGTGTAATTGCCGACTCTTTGTTGCTTTCTTCGTCTACGGGGTTGCCGCATTTTGCGCAGAAGGCTGCACCTTCATCTAGAGGAGCACCGCACTTTGTGCAGAATTTGGGTGCGTTGGCGGCTTCTGTAACTGGCGTCTCTTGTCGGCTTTCGTCTTCGGTGCCGTTTTTGTTAGCGGGCAGCAACGGGCTGTTTTCTTCTGCTGAATTTTGAATGTCGGTTTCGCGGTTCTTGATGCTGTTATCGTTGGTCGACACCGATTCATCCTGCATTTTCGCTTTGCTATCTCCCTTTTCATTGATGGCGTTTTCTGAAACAGCTGTTTCTTCTACGCCTGCGGGTGGATTTGCAACATTAATTTCAGATTCGTCTTCGTCCTGTTTAGGCAGTTCGTCTTCCATTTTTCTCCTTTCGCGCTCCTTGACTATATAGTCAAGGTTACCTATCAAAGGATAGGTAACCCAATGCGTCTCTCCTTGCTCTGTTTTTTGTTGCACGATGGGTAGTTGTTGGATTTTTGATCGCAAATGCAGGCAAATGCACGATATTCGGTTGTTGAAGGGGCGCCGTTGTTCCCGAGTGAAAACCGGCAGCTGCGAAAGATTTTTCTGCACCTCTCTGACCTGGTGTTATTCTCAAGGTTAAATGAGTGGGTGATTTGAGTCGCCGTGAAACAGTTGCGAATTCAAAATCGAACCACCGAATATCGTTGATTTGCCTGAATTCGAGGCCTGTTTTTCAACAAGCACTCAGTGAATGCTCCTTTGTGGCATGATTTCCCATGGTTGCACGGCGGATGCTTCTTGACTGCGGGGATTCTCACGATTACGAGGCGACCATCTAGGCCGGGTTGCGCAGATTGTTGATAAAAGGTGGGGTAATTTGTCACGGGGAGGCGCGGCTTGCTGCTTGGCGTACAATGCTAGGCGAAGCGCTCGGCGAAGCCGAGCGACGTCCTGGGGATTAAACCTAAGGCGGTCGGGCGTTAACGCAAGCCAAGGGGCGGCGAAGGCGCGACCATCGGCGGCATCGTTGCTGGCTTGGGCGCGTCTGGGATGCCGGGCGAGTAAAAGCGCCAAAGGTGTTAAAGAGACAAGAACACGAAAGAAAAGTGAGTGTTGCTTTGAAGCTAATTCATTGTGCGGATATCCATTTAGATGCGCCCATGGATTCGGCGCTGCCTCCCGAAAAAGCGGACGTGCGCCGCGGCGAAATCCTGGAAACGTTTCTGGCGCTTATCAATCATGCGCGGCAGACGAACGTGCGCGTTGTTATGGTGGCAGGCGATTTGCTTGACAGCGTTCGCGTGAGCGCAACAACGCAAGATGTTGTGTATGAAGCCATGAAAAATGCTCCTGACGTGGAATTTTTACTGGTTCCGGGAAATCATGATGCTGTGTCTACCGCTTTGTTGGGGCACCATTTGTCGCGCAATGTGAAGATTTTCGGCGCACAGTGGGAAACGGTGCAATATGGCGGCATTACGATAAGCGGTCGTACTCTTCCGCAGATAAGTGGCTCCGATCAGGAGCTGCGCGACTTGTGCCAGGGGCTGCAGCTGGATGAAAGCCTGACGAACATTGTGATGTTGCACGGCCAACTGGGCACAACCTTTGGCCCTTACGCTATCGATGCGGCGCAACTGCGTGGACGTGGCATTGATTACCTTGCTTTGGGTCACAGCCATTCGTTCAGCAAGCAAAAGCTGGATGCGCGCGGCACGGCGGTTTACAGTGGCTGTTTGGAAGGCCGCGGCTTTGATGAGTGCGGCCCCAAGGGCTTCGTGGAGTTAACTTACGAAAACCATGTGCTGAGCTGGGAGTTTGTCCCCTTTGCGCGCAGGCGATTCTACACCGTGGCAGTAGGAATAACAAACGTTGATAACGTTGCGACCATGCTTGCCATGGCGCAGGAGGCCGCTGCTCAGCAGAACATCCCCAGCGATAGCTTGGTCCGCTTTGAGCTGCAGGGCGGTTATTCCGCCGACGCGAACAAGGATCTGTCGTATCTTGAGGCAAGCCTGAACAGGGATTTCTTCTTCGCGAAGGTGGTTGATAAGACGCGCTTAGTGGTGGATGCAGCGGATTTCGAATACGACCAATCGCTGCGAGGTGCTTTCGTGCGCGCGGTTTTGGCATCGAACGAGACAGAAGAGGAAAAGCAGCGCATCATCTTGTGCGGTTTGCGCGCGCTTCGCGGAGAGGATGTTGCCCTGTGAATTTAGTGAGCTGCACCATTGAAAATTTTGGTGGGTTGAGCCAACGCACGTTCAATTTCAACAACGGCCTGACGGTTATTGAGCAGCCGAACGGCTCGGGAAAAACCACGCTTGCGGCGTTTATTCGCTGCATGCTGTATGGGATGCCGCGCCATCATAAGCGCGACCTGGACAAAGACCTGCGTCGTCGTTACGCTCCCTGGCAAGGGGGCGCGTATGGAGGCCAGCTGGTCGTGCATGCAGGCGGGCGTATATATCGAATAGAACGTCGTTTCGGCGCAGCACCCAAAGATGATACGCTTGCGGTGTTCGATCAGATTTCGGGGAAGCGCACTGACGAGTTGGGCACCATTCCGGGCATTACGTTGTTCGGTCTGGACGCTGATTCCTTCGAGCGCAGCGCGTATATTCCGCAAAATCGCCTTGCCGACGCGTTGGGAACGGCTGATATCAAGGCGAAGCTGGGCAATTTGGTGGACAATACCGATGGCACGCGCAATTTCGAATCGGCAATGGATCTGCTGAAAAAAGCGCGCGCCCAGCAAGTGCCTTATCGCGGACAAGGTGGGGCTCATACGGCTGTTGTGGCGCAGATTTCCCAGGTCAACGAAGAATTGGTGCAGCTCTCCACGGCTCAGGGCGAACTTGAGCGCGTGCGTGATCGCGAGGGTCGCCTTGCTTCTAATATAGAGCAGCAGCGTCATGGGCTCGCGCAGGTGCGCACGGAAATTGCCGAAGCGGTTGACTTGCAGGCGCGTCGCAGCATGGCGCTTGAGTGCATGCGGCTTGAAAACGCTCGCAAGCAGGCAAGGGACGAGTACCAGCGACTTGAGGCATCGCTGGGTGGAGCTGTGCCTAGCGAAGGGGAAGTGCATCGCGCGAATGAGGAACTGCAATGTCTTGACCTGGTGAAACAAGCGGGCGTGACGCAGGCGGACATCGACGCGTTTGCGGCGCAGGCTCTGCAAACGGCCTCTGATGGGGAAGGTGCCGCTCGCGGTGAAGGCGCCGCTGCGCCCGCTCCCGCGCAGGGTGTCCGTGCTAGCGCTGTTGGTGCTGCTTCGGCTTCTGGTGCCGCTGGTGTCGCTGGGGTCTCCAGCGGCGCGGCGGGCGCGCACGGCATCCCTGCTGCCGATGCTGGCTTCCGCGGTGACGCCGAGTGGCTGGATAACGCGCCCACGTCCCCCGCAGCTCCAACAGCAGTCACGGCAAAAGGCAGCGGTGTGGGCATCGCGCTTGTCGTGGTGGGGGTTATCCTGCTTCTGGCGGGCGCCGCGCTTGCCGTAATGGATACAGCAAGCATAGCGTGCGTTTTCGCAGGTCAACTCTATGCTGGAATTGCTGCAGCGTTGGCTGGCATCGCGTTTTGCGTTGGTGGTGGCGTTATGCACGCTCGTAACAAGAAGCAGGCGCAGCTGGCGGCGCAAGAAGCGCGAGAGACAGCGCACGCTGCGGCGCGCGCGGCAGAGCACGCTCGCTCGCTGGCGCGCACAAACGACCTGATCAGACGTGCTTTCTCGGCGCAACGTGAGCTCGAGTCCTTCTGCAACACACATCGCATTGACTCCCGAACGCTGAACGCAGAAACGCTGGAGCTCTTGCGTGATAACGCTCGCGCGCTGCATCAAATGCGTCAAAACGTTGTTGCCGCCGACCAAGCGTTTTCCCAGTTCGTAGAGGCAAATGGCTTGTGCGCGTGGAAGCGCTCCGACGAGGACCGCTTCCGTACCTTGAACCTGCAGGAGCTTCAGGCGCAAGAACAACGTTTGGTTGCGGCGCAGGAGGGGTCGTTCCAGGGTCGCGTGAAAGATTCCCAGCGCATTCAAACACTGCAAGAGCGCGTTGATAAGATCCCCCTGCTGCAAGATCAGCTTCAGACACTCACGGAACAGCGGAAAAAAATCGAGAAAGACGTGGCAACGCTTGATGCGACCATGGCTTATTTGGAGCACGCGAAAGAGCAGCTTTGTGCGACGTATGCGGGCCCGGTGCAGGAGCGCTTCCAGCATTATTTCCGCATGTTGGTGGATGAAACAGGAGCTATCGACGTCAAGAAAGTCCAGGTGGACAGCGATTTTCACATGACGTACTCGCAAACGGGTGCAACGCGTCATCAGGAAAGCCTGAGCGCCGGTTACGCCGATCTGGTCATGGTGTGCATGCGCATGGCGCTGTGCGATGCGCTCTACGAAAAAGAGCGTCCGTTCATTGTTATGGACGACCCCTTCATCAACGTTGACGACGCTTTGATGCAGCGCACGCGCCAGCTGCTGGAAAAACTCGCCGAGAATCATCAGATTATTTACTTCACCTGCTCGAATTCTCGCAACATGACCGCGCATTAAGTGCGACAATTGTCGGGTTTTTCTTTTAGCCGCGCGTTTTGTTTGAGAGGTTTCCATGTCCGACAGGCTTCGTACCACGCTTCTTCCGCTGATTGCCGCGTTCATCTGGGGTATTGCGTTCGTGGCGCAAAAAGGCAATACGGTGGGCGCTCTCACGTTCAATGCCGCGCGCTCGTTGGTGGCGTTCCTTTTCGTGCTTGTCGTGCTTGCAGTGATGAGCAGGGGAAAGGGCCAGGCGAAGGGACCAGCGTCGGCGGCATCGGCGGTGCCGGCAGCATCGCAGCAGGAAAAAGCATCCGGGAAGGGTTCGACATCGGCAGCACGGGCGAAGGGACTGGCGCCGCTCGCGGGTCTGCTCACGGGCGGCACGCCCCAGGAAACGCGTGCTATTTGGCTGGGCGGCGTTTGCTGCGGTCTGGCGCTTGCGTGCGCAACGTTTTTGCAGCAAACCGGCCTGGATGCAGACACCGAAGCCGGAAAAGCGGGCTTTCTTACCGCCATGTATATCGTGCTTGTTCCCGTTTTGGGCCTTGCGCTGAAAAAGAAGGCGCCCGCGAATGTGTGGATGGCGGTTGTTGTGGCCGTGGTGGGGCTGTATCTGCTGTGCGTAAAAGAAGGGCTGGCCATTCGCCCAAGTGATTTGGTGGTGCTGGCGTGCTCGTTTTTGTTCGCCATTCAGATTCTTTGCATTGATCATTTTTCGCCGCACTGCAACGGCGTGAAGCTTTCGTGCGTGCAATTCCTGGTGTGCTTTATTGTTTCCGCAGTTCCAGCGCTTATATTCGAAGAGTTTTCGCTGCCTGCTTTGGGGCAAAGCGCGCTGCCCATTCTGTATCTAGGCGTGTTCTCATCGGGCGTTGCATACACGCTGCAAATCATCGCGCAGAAAAACGCCAACCCCACGGTGGTGTCGCTGCTTCTTTCCATGGAGTCGGTTTTCAGCGTGCTTGCGGGTGCGGTGTTGCTGGGCGAAGTGCTCAGCGGCCGCGAGTACCTGGGCTGCGCGCTTATGGCGGCTGCTGTGGTGTTGGCTCAGCTTCCTGCGCGTTCGGCAGCTGCTCCTCAACAACAATAGCTGCTGCTTTGGGACTTTCGTGCCGATAGATGCGGTGCCTCGCGCGTTTTCCTGTTTTGACCTCCCTTTTCATAGAGATTCCAAATGTCGTCGTTGTGGCGCGATGATATGCCGCGTTGCGCGTGAATATGCTCCATTTTGACCGCAAAACGCGCCCCGCTATGCCATAATGACGGCAGAAAAAGTACAACAGAAAGGCTTCCCATGGAAAAGATTGCGAGCTTTACTATCAATCACTTGACGCTCGAGCCGGGCGTTTACGTTTCCCGCGTTGACACCGACCCCGCTGGCGGTACGGTTGCCACCACGTTCGACCTGCGCTGGACGGCTCCGAACCGCGAGCCTGTTATGGACACGGCGGCCGTTCATGCTGTTGAGCACTTGGCGGCAACGTTTTTGCGCAACAACGAAGAGTGGAAAGATCGCGTGCTGTATTTCGGCCCCATGGGCTGCCGTACGGGCTTCTACTTGATTCTGTTCGGCGAATACGAGCCGCGCCACATTATTGGCCTGCTGCGCGATATGTGCGCGTTCATTGCATCGTTCGAAGGCGAAATCCCTGGTGCACGCCCCGAAGAGTGCGGAAATTGGCACGACAGCGACCTTCCCATGGCGCGCTACCACGCAAAACGCTGGCTGGAGCAAACGCTGAACAACATCGACGACGCCCACATGACGTATCCCACGTTTTAAGGGCAAGGGGAAGGCGAAGGCACAGGTGCGGGCAAAGGCTGGCGAAATCGCAGATGGCGTGGCTGTCGGCAAGGGCGAAGGTGCGGGCGCGGGCGAGGGCGGGACGCGCTGCCGGCCAGCGCGGGCGCGCAGCTGAGCGGCACAAGCATGTAGGTGCCATCACATCCTTCGCATCAGTATCGACAAACCAAGCAGAAAGCGAGCGTGTTTCGTAGCATGACGAAAATTGGCATCATTGGCGCCATGGAAGTTGAGGTAAGCTACCTGAAGGGACGCCTTGAAAACACAACATCCCAGGTGATTGCAGGTATGGAATTTGCGGAAGGAACGTTTGACGGCGTGCCTGCCGTAGTTGTTTTCTGCAGCGTGGGCAAGGTGAACGCGGGTATTTGCGCGCAGATTCTTGTTGATCGCTTCAACGTGACGCACGTCATTAACACGGGCGTGGCGGGCTCGCTTGACGCTGCCATCAATATTGGCGATTTAGTTGTGTCCACCGATGCCGTCCATCACGATATGGACGTATGCAATCTTGGTTATGAGCCTGGTCAAGTGCCTGGTTTCAAGGAGATTTATTTCCCCGCGGACGAGCAGCTGCGCAACATTGTCAAGCAAGCGGCAGCGCAAGTTGCAACTGATATTGCTGTATTCGACGGACGTGTTGCATCGGGCGATCAATTCGTACGCACTGATGCTGAAAAACAGCGCATCATCAGCACGTTTGCGGCGCGCTGTTGCGAAATGGAAGGTGCAGCTATTGCTCACGCGTGCTTCTTGAATGGCATTCCGTTCGTTATTGTGCGCGCGATCTCCGACAAAGCTGATGGCTCCGACGCTGAACTCTACCCCGTTTTCGAGGAGAAAGCCGCCCATCACTGCGCTGCCATTGTTGAGCGCGCAGTCACGCTGTTGGCGTAACCAAACGCATAGCCGCAGGTGAGGGGCGAGCTATTTCGCAGGTGCGGCGGCGCGCCTTCGCGGGCTTGTTTCGTGAACACGCGCTCTACCAGCTCAAATCGCGTGCCGCAGGCCATGCGTGTGCGTGCCGTTCGCAGCTGCGCGTGTGCTGCGACCTCAACGCATGCGCCCTCTGCCGTGCTTTTCTGATGCGTGGGCGGACAAGCGAATGCGAAAAGCGGCCGATTGCTATATACTGACGAACGTTATCTATTATGCGGCAAGGGAGGTACCCGTGCTTAAAGCTATGATCGTTGATGACGAGGCTCCAGCTCGTTCCGAGCTGCGCTTTCTGTTGGACGAAACCGGCCAGACCGAGGTCGTTGCAGAAGCGGGCAGTGTCCGCGAGGCAATTGAAAAACTGAAGGAATTTCCTTGCGATGTGATTTTCCTGGACATCAACATGCCCGAGGCAACGGGCTTGCAGCTGGCGGACGCGCTGCGTCATTTGAAGTTCCCGCCGGCCGTTGTTTTTGTGACCGCTTACAGCGAGCACGCGCTGGACGCTTTCAAGGTGAATGCCATTGATTACCTGGTGAAACCCGTGGAAACCGAGCGTTTGCAGCAGGCAATTGCCCGTGTGCGCGAGCACGTTGCGCTGCATGCGCAGGCTCAGCATTCTGAGCGCATTCCGGTGGAAAAGGGTGGCAAGAAAATCCTGGTCAGCATCGACCGCATTCGTTTCGTTATGGCGCGCGATGATTACGCGTACCTGCAGACCGACGTTGATCGCTACTTCTCTACGGTCAGCTTGGCTCAGCTGGAAAAGCGCCTGGACGGCCACGGATTCTTCCGCGTGCATCGCGGCTATCTGGTCAATCTTTCCATGGTGCAAGAAGTGGAAGCGGTTGCTGGCGGCACGCTGTTGCTGACCTTGGCCGATGTGGACGAAAAGATTCCGGTGTCGCGCCGTCGCGTTTCTGCTTTGAAGAAGGCGCTGGGCCTGTAAATTGCGCCCGTGCGCGAGCGCGAAAACGTGCGAAGAAAGCATTTGTTCAAACCTGCAGATTTCCGTCTGCAGGTTTTTGCGTAAAGAGTGGCGAAAAATAAGGAAGGGCGCCAGGGGTGCTTGATTGCGGCTGCTGCGCCGCTGCGAAAACGGGACATGCAGAATGTGGAAACATTGCAGCAAAACCGTGTGAGCACGCATATGAGCTGGCAAAATGGTAGGATAAACCCTTGGGCGCCGTAACGGTTCGCCACGGATGAAAGAGAGTGACATGGCTGAAACGGATTTAGCCTCAAGCCCCACGGCGCGAGAGCTTATCGCGGTAAAGGCGGCAAGCAGGCTTCATGCGAAAGATGCAAGCCTTTTTGACTTTTCAGAAGAGGCGCAGAAGTGCGCGGAAGAGTTCATGGGATGGGTTGATTTGGCAAGCAATCCTCCGTATCCCATCGACGCTATTCAGGCGCTTGCAGATGAATGCGTAGGCCACGGCGTGCGAACGGTGCTTCTTTTGGGGCAGGGCGGTTCGTCGCAGGCGGCTATGACGCTTACGAAGTACAACAAAGTAGACTCGAACCGCGTTATCTTCAAGACGCTCGACTCCGATTCTCCGGTGCGTTTGCGCCAGATTCTGTCGGAGTGCAATCCGCAAACAACGCTGGTTATTGTTTCGTCGAAGAGCGGTTCCACCATTGAGCCCAATGAATACCTGGTGGCTGTTCGCGCTGAATTCGGTAAGGTTTTGTCCGAAGAAGAGCTGGTCAAACGCCTGATTGCCATCACCGACCCCGATTCGAGCCTGGCTAAGCAGGCGTATGAGGAAAACTGGCGCAACGTTTTGTACGGCGAGCCTTCCGTGGGCGGCCGTTACTCGGCGCTTTCTGTTTTTGGACTGCTTCCGGCGGCGCTGGTGGGCATTCGCCTGGATGCGCTTATGGAAGAGGCGCGCATTGCTGAAGAAATGTGCAGTACCGATGACCTGGATAATCCCGCAATTCAGCTGGCAACGTTCTTGTACGACAACTACTGCAACGACCGCGACAAGTTCTCGTTCCTCACACCCAAGCGCGGCCGCGTTTTGGGTCTGTGGATTGAGCAGCTGGTGGCCGAGAGCCTGGGCAAAGACGGCAAGGGCATTTTGCCGAACATCGAGGTTGACCCGCTGCTTTTGACGAAGGATCCCGGCGATCGCGGCGTTATCAAATACGTAACGCGCAACGACTCGCAGGAT
Source organism: uncultured Eggerthellaceae bacterium (assembly GCA_934631995.1). Classification (GTDB taxonomy): domain Bacteria; phylum Actinomycetota; class Coriobacteriia; order Coriobacteriales; family Eggerthellaceae; genus CAKUOV01. Next base: position 3,781 of record CAKTYF010000007.1, on the reverse strand, counting down.
GAAACCGTCAGTTTCGCGAAAGGTCTTGACTATATCGACCCCGCTATTCCGCAGCTTTCGTATTCCGTGGAAAGCGCTTATGACCTGGTGCATCACTTCATTATGTGGGAGTATGCCACGGCGATGTGCGGATACCTGATGAAAGTGTGCCCGTTTGACCAGCCCGACGTTGCTTCGGCAAAAAAGCAGGTGCTGGACATTTTGGCGCAGGGTCACCCGAAGCCGACATTCACGCAAAGCTCCATCAACGGCATCAAGATGGGCCGTTTTCAGGTGAGCGTTTCCGAATGTCTGATGGGGCATATGCATACGCGCACGCGCCAAATGCTTGAACGCGCAGTTCAGGAGCTTATCGCAAGCATTCAGCCGGGCGACTTCTTCGGTTTGCTGGCGTTTTTGCCGTATACGGGCGAAGGCCGCCGTGAAGCGCTTGAAGACATCCGCAACGATGTGGCCGACAAGATTGGCGTGCCATCGTGCCTGGAAGTGGGACCGCGCTACCTGCATTCCACGGGCCAGCTGCACAAAGGCGGTAAGAACAACGGCGTGTTCCTGATTCTTTCGGCCGACGAGATGGACGATATCAAGCTGGACAGCAGGGCGAAATCCATGGGAACGCTTGCAAAAGCCCAGGCCGCAGGCGATTTCATTACGCTTTCCGAGCGCGGACGCCGCTGCTTGTACATCAACCTGCCCGATAACACGGGCGTAACGCTGCGCGCGCTCGAGAAAGTGGTGAAGCACGCCGCGGAGAAGGCCGCTTACTAGCAGGCGGCGGGGGCGCGTGCCGTATGTGTGCCGCAAACGATAACGAAGAAAGAGGGATGCCATGCGCGAAGCGCTGGATCTGACCATAAAAGGAATTGTGCAAGGGGTGGGTTTCCGCCCCTTTGTGTATAGATGCGCCCATGAACTGGGCATAACCGGCTGGGTTTTGAACGGAACGTTTGGCGTTAAGGTGCATGCAGAAGGTGAACCAGCCGACCTGGATGCTTTCGTTATGCGTGTTCACGATACCGCGCCAGCGGCCGCCCATATAGCGGAAATTCAACTGGCCGATGGCGTGCTTGAGCCGTGCGACGATTTCAAGATTGTGGCGTCGCAGAAAGACACGGACGAGAAGACCACGCTTGTTTCCGCCGATCTTGCAACGTGTGCTGCATGCGAGCAGGAGCTTTTCGACCCGAGTAACCGCAGGTACCGCTATCCATTTATCAATTGCACGAATTGCGGGCCGCGCTTCACCATCATCGATCAGCTGCCTTACGATCGTTGCAACACCTCTATGGCGGCGTTTCCGATGTGTCCCGAATGCGCCGAAGAGTACGCCGACCCCCTGAACAGGCGTTTTCATGCGCAACCCGATGCGTGTTGGGAGTGCGGGCCTAGGATCTTGTTCGCTGTAAAGGCAGGCGAAGCTGATGCGCTGCTGGGCGAGCACGGCGAAGAGCGCGTTGCGGAAGACTCCGGCAAGGACAATCAGGGCGAACAGTGCGATTCCGGCTTCGCAATCACCTGGGGCAACACGCGTCAGGAAAGCGACGCGATTCTTACGCGGGCCGTACAGCTGCTGCGCCAGGGTGGCATTCTTGCCGTGAAGGGCTTGGGCGGCTTCCACCTGGTGTGCGACGCTGAAAACGAGCAAGCGGTGGCAACGTTGCGTCGGCGTAAGCGTCGCGAGGGCAAGCCTTTCGCTGTGATGATGGAAAACGTTGAAACGGTGTGCACGTTTTGCCAGGTGAGCGAAGATGAACAGCAGCTTTTGAGCGGTTCGGTGCGTCCCATTGTGCTGCTGCGCTTGAAGCCTTCGGTTCAGCTTGCGCCGGGGCTGGCGGATAATCTGTACGAGCTGGGTGTGATGCTTCCTTACACGCCGCTGCAAATGTTGCTCATGCATGATTTTGCTGCCGCAGGTGGTCGCATGCTTGTTATGACCTCGGGAAATGTGCACGATGAGCCCATTGCGACCGATGATGCCGAAGCGCTGCGCGTGCTCGGGGGCATTGCCGATGCCGTTTTGGGCAACAATCGCGCGATTCGCACGCGCTACGATGATTCCGTGGTGCGCATTCTGGACTTTGGGCAGGCGGGTTCCGCGCTGCAGTTTGTACGTCGCGCGCGCGGCTATGCGCCCACGCCGCTTCATCTGGCGGATGCGTTTGCCGCACCCGAAAATACGTGCATTTGCGCAACGGGTCCCGAGCAGAAAACCACGGCGTGTTTCTTGCGCGAGGGCGATGCGTTTGTGACGCAGCATGTGGGTGATATGGAAAACGCCCTGGTCAATGATGCGTGGTTTGAAACGCTTGAGCGTTACGAGAGCCTTTTCGGCATAATGCCGTCGCTGCTTGCTTGCGACAAGCACCCCGAGTACCTGACCACGAAATGGGCGCGCGAGCAGCAGTTACCGCGCGTGGAAACGCAGCATCATCATGCGCACATCGTGTCGGCGCTGGCGGAAAACGGCATTACTCAGGCCGCGCTTGGCTTCGCGTTCGATGGCACGGGCTACGGTGCCGACGGCGCCATTTGGGGCGGCGAGGCGCTGCTGTGCAACACGGTTGCGTTCGAGCGCTTCGCGAACTTCGCGTACGTTCCCATGCCGGGTGGCGCTGCTGCGGTGAAAAACCCGCTGCGCATGGCTTATGGCGTGCTGTGGGAGTACGATTTGCTGGAGCACCCGGCGGCGCAGGCGGCGCTGGCGCCCCTTGGTGATGCAACGAAGCTGTTCGACCAGATGATCGAAGGGGGCATCAACACGCCGCATACGTCTTCGGTCGGGCGCCTGTTCGACGCCGCCAGCGCGCTTCTGGGCATTTGCCCGCAGCCTGCGTACGAAAGCGAAGGTGCGGTTCTTTTAGAAGCGGCAGCCGCACGCGCTGCTGTTTCGCCTGGTCATAGTGGGGAAGGAGCGGTAGAGCTTCGTTCAGAAGCTACGCAGCCTTCACTTCGCTCTACCGACCCTTCTGATAGGGTCGCTTCTGAAAACGAAGAGGGGGATCGTGCGTTTCGGACGCCTTTCGTTTGTGACGAGCGTTACAGCATTGCCATCCAGAAGAACGTGGCAACGGAAGGCTCCACGGCGCAAGATACTTCGGTGTTGATTTTCGACGCCGCGCCCACGTTTGCGGCGCTGCTTGATGACATGCAGGCAGGCGTTTGCGCAGATGAGATCGCCCTTCGCTTCCACAATGCGTTTGTTGAGCTCATCGTGAACGCATCGCAGCTGTTCCGTGCGCTCTACGACATTTCCGTTGTGGCGCTTTCGGGCGGCGTCTTCCTGAACCGCTACATTATGGAGCACGCCGTTCCTGCGCTGGTGGATGCTGGATTTACCGTTGCCCTGAATAGGGAAGTCCCGCCCAGCGATGGCTGCATTTCTTTGGGGCAAGCTGTGATAGCATGTGCCACGAGCAAACAAACGGCAGAATAGAACCGATTAAAGAGCAACGAAGACAACAAAGGAGCAGCTCATGTGCCTTGCAATTCCCATGAAAATAGCTTCTCTTAATGAAGACCGCATGGCCACCGTGGACGTGTTGGGCGTTACGCGCGAGATTTCGCTGGATTTAACGCCGCAGGCGCAGGTGGGCGATTACGTTTTGGTGCATGCTGGATTTGCCATCGAGGTAGTTGACGAGCAATATGCGCAAGAAACGCTCGACCTCATCAAGGAATTCCCTGAACTTGCGGGTGAGGATGGGCTGATGTAATGACCGTTGATCTCTCGGTACGCGCCAAGGACTTCAAAGACCCTGAATTAGCGAAGGGCCTGGTGGAA